>JAUIJR010000215.1 GCA_030431075.1 Polyangia bacterium
CAGATGGCCGCGTCGTCGCCGGGCAGGCAAAAGCGCACGATGATCTTGGTCTTGAGGGGCAGGGGGTCGTGCATCTCCACAAAGATCCCCGTGCTCGAGATGTTGCGGGCCACGTACCAGCGCTCGCCGTGCTCCTCGGTGGTGAGGGACACGCGAAAGACCTTGTCGATGCGAGTGGACCCGCGCCGTTCGAGCATGTTGGGATCTTGGACTGTCTAACCGTGGTGCTCAAATATCCTACATGTAGGTACGTGTACGATTGACCCGCTCCCCGGCCGTACAGGCGGGCGGATGTTCAGCCGAACCGGCCCTTTGCGGCCCGCCCACGCCCCAACAGCGCCCGCGCTCGAGCGTGCGAGGCGACCTGTGCGGCCATGGGCCAAGCCAGCGACTGAGCGGCGCCCCCGAAGCCAAGCCGGCGCCCATCGCGCTTGGAGCATTCCGTCCGGAAAGCGGACCGAAACGGCGAGGGGCGGGCTGCGGTTGGCACTTTTGGTCCGAAAAGCGGACCGAAACGGACCAGCGCGGTGGGCGCACACGCTCGAGCTTGCGGGGCGGCCTGAATCGGCATGGGCCAAGCCAGCGACTGAACGGCGCCCCCGAAGCGAAGCCGACGCCCATCGCGCTTGGAGCATTCCGTCCGGAAAGCGGACCGAAAGGGCGAGGGGCGGGCTAGGGTTGGCACTTTCGGTCCGAAAAGCGGACCGAAACGGAGGGGCGCGCTGGGCGCACGCACTCGAGCTGGCGGGGCGGCCTGAATCGGCATGGGCCAAGCCAGCAACTGAACGGCGCCCCCGAAGCGAAGCCGGCGCCCATCGCGCTCGGCGCATTCCGTCCGGAAAGCGGACCGAAACGGCGAGGGGCGGGCTGCGGTTGGCACTTTCGGTCCGAAAAGCGGACCGAAACGGGCCAGCGCGCTGGGCGCCCCGGCTGGCGCTGGCGAGGCGGACGCCTGGAGCGTGGGCGGGAGCAGGGCGCGAGCGCGCAGAGGCGTGGGGGCGCTCAGCCGTCGAGCAGGGCGGCGGCGCCGTAGAGGGCGACGATTTGGGCGACGGCGACGATGAGGGCGACGAGGCCCAAAAAGGCGGCGGCGGCGCGGGCGAGGGCGGGGCCGGGTCGGGTGGAGGCGGCGATGGCGACGACGCCCAAGCTGGCGGCGGGCCAGGCGGGCCAGGTCCACGGGGAGAGGCTGAGCGCGGCGGAGGCGACCGCGAGCAGGGCGGTGAGCAGGGCGAGGCGGGTCGGCCAGGGGGAGGCGGGGCCCGCCGGCGAGCTGGCGGAGGCGGGGGTGGACTCGGCCACGGCCAAGCATAGCCAAAGGCCGCGCGCTCGCGGGACTTGCTCGCGAGGCGCGATGTGGTCATAAGGGCGCGCATGAGTGAGCGCCCCGAGGTCGGTGAAGCCGACGCCACGGCCGATGGCACGCCTTTTCGGGCGGGCTTCGTCGCGCTGTGCGGGCGACCCAACGTCGGCAAGAGCACCTTGCTCAACGCCTTGGTGGGTCAAGATCTCGCCATCGCCACTCGCTTTCCGCAGACCACGCGCGAGCGCATGTTGGGCGTGTGGAACGACGAGGCCTTCCAAGCGGTGCTCGTCGACACCCCCGGCATCCACCGAGCGAAGTCCGAGCTCAACCGCTTCATGGTCGACGAGGCCCTGCGCGGGGCGAAGGATGTCGACTTGGTGCTGCTCTTGGCCGAGGCCCCGATCTTGGTCGACGAGGAGGCCCTCGACAATTGGACCCCCGGCCCCGGCGCGCGTGCGGCCTTGGAGTCCTTGATCGAGCTCGGCCGACCGATGGTCTTGGTGCTCACCAAGTGCGACCGCCTGCCTTCGCGCGACAGCTTGATCCCCGTGCTCGCGCGCTGGTCCGAGCTTCACGAGTTCGCGGCGGTGATCCCCACCTCGGCCGTCGAAAAAGAGGGACTCGAGGCCATCCGCGATCAGATCCTCGCGCACCTGCCCGAAGGCGAGGCGCTCTACGACCCGGAGCTCTTGTCCGATCGCTCGATGCGCTGGCACGCGGCCGAATGCGTGCGTGCCGAGCTCTTCGGCAAGCTCGGGGACGAGCTGCCCTACAGCTGCGCGGTGACCATCGAGTCGTATCGGGCGGGTCGCAGCCGCGACCGGATCGGCGCGACCGTGCACGTGGAGCGCAAGAGCCAAAAGGGCATCGTGATCGGCGCGGGGGGCCGCGTGATCAAATCGATCGGACGCGATGCGCGGGCCCGCATCAGTGAGCTGACGGGGCGACCTTGCGACCTCTTTTTGGAGGTGCGCGTGACCGAAAACTGGACCAAAGACCGCAAGAAGCTCGAGAGCCTCGGCTACCGAGAGCCGAGCTAGACGCGCGCGGACGAACGAGAGCCATGAGCGAAGTCGACAACAGCGCGCCGGTGGACGGCGGCGAGGCATTTTCGGATCACGGCCCGGCCGACGGTCCTTTGGTGGCGATCGTGGGCCGGCCGAACGTCGGCAAGTCGACGCTCTTCAACCGCTTGGTCGGCGCGCGCATGGCCATCGTCGAGGACAAGCCGGGCGTCACCCGGGACCGCCTCTACGGCGTCGCGCACTGGACCGGGCGCAACTTCTTGGTCGTCGACACCGGCGGCATCGACCCGGCGCTCGACACGGGCTTGCCGGCGCACATTCGGGCCCAAGCCCGCGTGGCGATCGAAGAGGCCGACCTGATCTTGTTCGTCGTCGACGCCAAGACCGGGCCCACGCCCGTCGACGCCGACATCGCCGAGGTCCTGCGCAAGACGGATACACCGGTGCTGGTGGTCGCCAACAAGGCCGACAACCCCAAAACGGAGATGGCCGCGGCCGCCACCCACGAGCTCGCCTTGGGCCCCGTGGTGGCCGTGTCGGCCGCCCACGGGCGCAACTCGGGCGAGCTTTGCGACAAGATCCTCGAGATGCTTCCCGGCGCCACCGAAGGCGCCCTCGAGGTCATTCCGCCGGGCACGCGCCTCGCCTTTTTGGGCCGCCCGAACGCGGGCAAGTCGACCCTCATCAACGCGCTCATGCGCGAGCAACGGGTGATCGTCGACGACGTCCCCGGCACCACGCGTGACCCGATCTACTTGCCCTTTCGCTACAAAAAGCGCGACTTGGTGCTGACGGACACGGCCGGTCTGCGTCGGCGCAAGCAGGTCGCCCGCGCGATGGAGAAGCTCGCGGCCATCAAGTCGATCCGCACGATGGAGCGCACCCAAGTCGTGGTGCTGGTCATCGATGCCTCGCAAGGGATCACCGACCAAGACCAACGGATCGCCCGCATGGCCTTCGAGCGGGGCAAGGGCGTGGTGGTCGTGCTGCACAAGTGGGACCTCATCCGCGGCGACGCGAAAAAGACCCACGCGCTGATGGAGCGGGTCGAGGACGCGCTCGGTTTTTTGGCCAAACCCTGGGTGGTCAAAAGCTCGGTGACGGGGGAGGGGCGCGACGAGGGGCGTGGGCAGGCCTACAACCTCGAGCAGATCCTCGACGCAGCCCTGCGCACCTCGGGCGCCTTGCAGCGGCGGATCTCCACGGCCGATCTCAACGAAGAGCTGGCCGCCGCGGTCGCGGGTCACAACCCGCCGCTCTTCCGCCAAAAGCCGGTGCGCTTGTACTTCGCGACCCAAGCCGAGACCGAGCCGCCGCTGATTGTGATCTCGGCGAACCACGGGCGCTGCTTGCAGCCCGCCTACGAGCGCTACCTGCTGGGCCGTTTTCGGCGCCGTTGGGAGCTTCGGGGCGTTCCGGTGCGCCTGGTGGTGCGGGGCCGCGGCCGGGGCAACCAAGAGCGCAAGAAGGGCTGAGTCCGCGCCAAGTGCGCGGCGGACGAGTCGGGCCGGGCGATTGCGCTCGCCGTCGCGCGCCGTGGACCCTAACCGCGTTGGCGATCGGGGCCCCGGTTGCCAACCCAGTTGGCGCCCCCGAGGGCGTGTACGCGCCTTTACGGGCCAAGATCATTGTGAGAACGTCTTGGCCCCATCCTTGCTCCTACCCGGAGCGACGGGAATCTTCCCGACCCCCTGAGTTCTCCGGCCTTTTTTGGCCTAGCCGCCACCGACGCAGCCGTAGCTAAAGCCATGTTGCCCAAGCAGTCGACCCTCCGCCTCGCCGCCCTCAGCGGTGCCATTTTGACCTTGCCGCTCCTTTCGGGCTGCCTCGACCACCCGCTCAAGCCGGCGGAGTTGGACACGAACCAGACGGTCCGTGACCAGATCCAGCTGAACGTGAACAAGGACGTCGACATCCTCTTCGTGCTCGACAACTCGGGCTCGATGGGTGAGGAGCAGGGCAACCTCGCCGCGAACTTCGGCGCCTTCATCGACGTGCTCGAGGCCGAGGACGTCGAAGCGAACTACCGCCTCGGCGTCACCACGACCGACAACGGCAACCCCTGGTGCCCCGGCACCACGCCCGAGGCCGGCGGCCTGGTCTACCAGTCCTGCACCGACCGCTTGACGCAGTTCATCTCGCAAGACGGCAACACCAACGTCCAGAACGTCGCCTGTCAGGCGAACTGCACGCTGTCGTCGAACGACCTGGGTATCGGCACCACCAACGATGGGCCCTGGCTCGAGAACATCGAGGGCACCACGAACTTGCCCGCCGGTGTCAGCACCACCGCGGCTTTCCAGTGCCTCGCGCCCCAGGGCATCAACGGCTGTGGTTTCGAGTCGCAGCTCGAGTCGATGAACAAGGCGCTCATCCGCTTCGACACCCAAGACGACCCCGCCTTTGGCTTCAAGCGCGAGAACGCCTTGCTCGCCGTCGTCCACGTGACGGACGAGGCCGACTGCTCCTACAACAACCAGTGGGTCTCGATCTTCGAGCAGTCCGGCAACAAGGTCTTTTGGTGGGACTCGGCCGCGACCTTCCCGACCTCGGCGGTTTGCTGGAACGCGGGTACGGCCTGCACGGGTGACCCGAGCAACTACGACTGCGTCGCGCAGGACTACGACGTCGACGGCAACCCCATCTCCGACCCGGCCGCCGCCGAGGCCAACGCGGTCTTGCACCCGGTCGCGCGCTACATCGAGCGCCTGCAGGGCATCGAGACGGCCAAAAAAGAGATCAACCCGGGCCAAGAGGTCATCGTCGCCCTCATCGGTGGCGTGGGTGACACCGGTCAGCCCTTCTACGCCGACACCGCGGACCAGGGCTTCATGAGCGACTTCGGCATCGGCGCCGGCTGCTCGGCCCCGGTTCCGGGTGCGACGGCCTGTGCCTCGAACGCCGACTGCATGGGCGTGGGCCTGGGCACCTGCGACACCGCGGCGGGCTTTTGCAACGAGAGCCAGACGGCTGTCCCGCCGGTGCGCTTGGCCGAGTTCACCGAGTACTTCACGCCGGACAACATGTTCACGGTGTGCAGCAACGACTACTCGCCGGCCCTCGAGGCGATCGCCGAGGCCATCCGCGATCAGCTTCGCCCGGCTTGCTACACCGAGTGCGTGCAGGACCAAGATCTGCAGACGCCCGACATCTTGGACCCCGAGTGCGCGGTCACCGAGAGCGTGGGGCAGACCAACACGCAGATCCCCGAGTGCTTGAAGATGAACGGTCAGTACGTCATCACCGGCGGCGACTACACGCAGCCGAACGACAACTCGAACGTCTGCTACGTGCTCGTGACCGACGCCGACGGCATGTCCACCCCCGACCCCAGCGACACCATGTCGCCCGAGTGCGTGGATGGCGGCTACAACTTGGAGTTCAAGCTCTACCGCCGCCCCGGCTTCCCGGCCCTCGGTGGTTCCACCGTCTCGGCGACCTGCATCTTGTCCGAGCTTCCCCAGCTCGACTGCCCCAACTTGGAGTAGTCCGGGCGCCCCGACGAGGGGAGCCACAACGAGAAGGGCCCGCATCGCGCGGGCCCTTTTTCGTATCGAAGCCTGGAATGGGTCGGGACCGAGCCCGGGCCGCGCCCACTCAGGGGATCACGAAGCAGCCGATCGAGGTCTCGATGTGGAAGTTCGACTCGACGGTGTGGCGCTCGGCGAAGAAGAAGTCGAAGTCGTAGGTGCCGCCCGGTGAGATGCCGAGCTGCGCGGCGACGGCGTCGAGGTCGACGGACTCTTCGAGCTCGCCGTGCACGCCGCCGATGTCGATGGCCAGCTTGTCGTTGATGAACAGCCACACGTCGTCGTCGCCCGAAAAGCGGAAGGTCTCGCCGCCCATGTAGGTGAACTGCGTGTGGAGCTCCATCGTGAAGTGGTAGTTGTGCGCGTTGCCCTCGAAGCCCCAGCTCTCCGGCGTGTCCATGTCCCCGTGGACATCGAGGGGGTAGTAGGCGTCGCTGTCGAAGGTCCAGGTGCTCATGTTCATCGGGTCTTGGACCAGCTGTAGGGTCGACGTGCTGGTCTTGTTGACGCCGCTGACATCCCGGTACCACTGGTCGAAGTTCGCCTGGCCGGTGGTCGTGTTGGTGCCTGTGCTCGGATCCCCCGCGTAGACGGGCTTTTTGTCGGCGCCGAGATCCTCGGCCACGATGCCGTCTTCGGCGCCCGTGGTGCCCTCGAAGTCGGGGTGCTCGGCTTTGAAGTCGCGGATGGTGATGGGGATGGTGCCGTTCGCACACAGGTCGCCGTCCCCGTCGCCGCTCTCGCCCGTGGCTGTGTCGCCGTCGCCATCGCCGTCGCCATCGCCATCCCCGTCGCCCGTGCTCAGGGTCGTGGAACTGCTCGCATCGAAGGACTCGCTGAGGCCCGACTCGTCGGTGGTGGCGTCGTCCCCCGCGTCGCCGCCTTTGCAGGCGCCCAGGGTCAAGGCGGCCAGGGCGAAGGGGGCCAGCGAGCGAACGCGGCCTCGTGCATCGTCGAGTTGTCGAGCCATGGGAGCGAGTTTAACCCGCGCCATGGCCCGCCACCAAGATCGGGGCCGCTTCCCCGAGGCGGGGCCGGCGGCGCGATCAGCTCGGTGAGCTGGCCAGCAGCGCTTTCACCACCTCGACCTTGTCTTGCATGCGCTGGGACTTGTCGGTGCGCGTGCCCAGCTTGATGGTGGTGCTCAAGCGGGCGACGCCCTCCGCGTGCAGGGTCTCGTGGATCGTGGCGATGGCCGCGAGGACCTCGCGTAGCTCGCCTTCGACGTTCGTGCCGTAGGCGTGCAAGGCGACCTCGAGGCCAGCTTCGCGCAAGAGGGCATGGGCGCGGGCCACCGGCTCGCGGACGCTGATCTGACCGTTGAGAGGGATGACGCAGATGTCGGCGATGGCACGCATGGCAGCTTGGCCAGTGTGACTCGCCTCGCCCTCAAAAGCGAAGGCTGAGCCGGAAGGTCCCCGTGTAGTACACGGGAAAATCGGCCGGATTCGAGAGCAGCGCGTGGTAGCGGACGTGCATGCCCAAGGCCCAGTGCTCGCCGAGCAGGTAGTCGACCCCGATCCCGGCGTGCACCGTCGGCACCACCGTCGACTCGCACACCCCGGCGTCGCCACAGCGCAGGCCCGGCTCGCAGGCGAGTCCCTCGCTTCGGCAGCTGCCGCCGCGTTGTCCGTCTTGGACCGCGATCGGCGTTTGGATCCAAAACAGGCCGGCGCCGCCGTCGATCAGGGGCTGCCAGCGGCCGAGGTCGAGAGGGTAGGCGAAGCCGACGCCGAGCTGGGTGGCCCGGATCCAGCCGGAGCGGGCGATCGGGATCAGGGCGTCGTCCTCGACGATGGCCAGGTCTTCGACGGGGTGCCAGCTGACGCCCCCGATGAGCTTGGCCCACAGCCAGCGCAAGATCTGGATGTCGATCTCGGCTTGGGCTCCACCGCCGCGGATCCGGCTGTTGCCGCGCCCGACGAAGGGCCAACGAAAGACCGCGTAGCTGGGGGCGACGGTGAACTGCACCCGCTTCTTGCTGCCCCAGGCGCGGTCTCGCCCAGTCGGCTGATCGGCGCTCCAGTGGGGAAAGCTGCCCGGGGGCCCTTTCATCATGGGCGCGTCATTGGGATCGCGCGGCTCCGGTCCCAAGGCGGCCTCGGGATCGGCCATGTCCCCGGCCTGTGCGTCCTGCGCCGGCCCCGTCGACACTCCTGTGGCCGCCTCCGGGGACTCCTCTGGAGGCGCGGCCAGGGCCGCGGGGGCGCCGCAGAAGGCCGCGAGCACGAGCCATGCGCTCCAGAGGCGCTCTCGGCCGCCTCTTGCGGGCATTCGCCGCCGGCGGGGCCGAGGGGCCGAGCGCATGATCGGGGTGTATCACGTTTGGGGGGCGCGAGCGCCCAGCCAAGGGCGGATCTCGGGCCAGGCGGTGGGGCTCGGCAGTGGACAGCCCGCCCGAGCTTGGGTAGACCAGCCGCCCGTGAGCGAGTCCAATGAGGACGGCGCCAAGACGCCCGCGACCCAAGAACGCCAGGAACTGCCGCAGTGGAACCGCGGCAAGACCAAGCGCAAGGCGAACGTCAAGGCCGAGGCCGATCAGGACGCCTTCACGCGTGGCGTGATGGAAGCGGGCCGGGCCGCCAAGGCCCAGTCGCGCCTATACATCGGGCTCATCGTGGCCGGCTTGGCCATCGTGGGTGGTGTGGTCTGGTACCTGCAACGCAGCGAGGGGCACAGCGTCGAGGCGACGCGCGTGCTCTCCGACGCCGTGGGCCTCCAAGCGCGCAGCCGAGTGGTCGACGCGGAGGTCCTCGCCAACTTCCCGACCCCCCCGGACCCCCTGTTCGAGACCGAGGAGGCGAGGGATGCGGCGCGCGCCGAGGCCCTGGCCGCCGCCCGCGCCGTCGATGACGCCGATGTCGCCGCCTTGGCCGAGCTCGTCGCCGCGGCCGATGCCTTTCGCTCGGGTGACCATGCCGCGGCCTTGGCCGGCTACGAGAGCTTCATCGCCAAGCAGCCCGCCGACCATCCGCTGATCTTCCAAGCCCGCGAGGGACGCGGCTTGGCCCTCGAGGCCCAAGGCGACCTCGAAGGCGCCCTGGCCAACTTCGAGGCCATCACCGCCGACGGGCAAGACAGCCGCTTTTACGCCGACGTGGCCTTGTGGCACCAAGGCCGCCTGCTCGAGCGACTCGAGCGCGTCCCCGAGGCCGTCGCCGTCTACAAGCGCTACCTCGAGACCTTCCCGGAGGGGCAGCGCAGCTCGATCTC
>JAUIJR010000216.1 GCA_030431075.1 Polyangia bacterium
CAAGATCATCAGGTCGGCCCACGAGATCTTGGCGCCGTACTTTTGCTTGATTGGCCAGAGCAAGCGCCGCGCCTTGTCGAGGTTGCCGTTGTCGGGCCAGCTGTTGAGGGGCGCGAAGCGTTGGTTGCCGGTGCTGCCGCCGCCGCGTCCATCGTGGATGCGGTAGGTGCCCGCGCTGTGCCAGGCCATGCGGATGAAAAAGGGACCGTAGTGACCGAAGTCGGCGGGCCACCACGCCTGCGAGTCGGTCATCAAGGCGAGCAGGTCCTTTTTGAGCGCATCGTAGTCGAGGCTCTCGAAGGCCTCCTTGTAGTCGAAGCCTTCGCCCATCGGGTTCGACTTGGCCCCGTGCTGATGCAGGATCGACAAGTCGAGCGCCTCGGGCCACCAGTCCTCGTTGGACTGCGCCTTGTTCGTGGCGTGGGCGAAGGTGTTGTGGAAGGGACACTTGGATTCGGTGGACATGAAGTGGGGGACCTTTCTGGCGGGGGTGGGAGGGGGCGGCTACGAGGGAGCGCGAGCAAGCACGCTCGAGCGCGCTCACACCCGTAGACTAGGGCCGATCGAGTATGCCGTCGAAGACATTGTTCGCATTCGTGCCATACCCTAAGGTTATCGGAGATGCTGCCCACCCTAAGACAGCTCGAATACGTCGTGGCGCTCGCGGAGACCGGCCAATTCGTCGAAACCGCCCGTTTATGCGGGGTGAGCCAGCCGGCCCTGTCCAAGCAGATCCGTGAAGTCGAGGAGATGTTGGGGCTGACCCTCTTCGAGCGCGCGCGCCCCCGGGTGCTGGTGACGCCCGCCGGCCACGAGATCGTGACCCGCGCGCGACGCGTACTGGCCGAAGCTCACGAGCTCGTGACGGCGGCTCAGGCCTGGACGGGGGCCCGCCGCGGGACCTTGCGCCTGGGTGTGATCCCCACGATCGCGCCTTATGGCCTCCCTGGCCTTTTGGCCAAACTGCGCGAGCTCTACCCCGAGGTGAGCTACGCGATCCACGAGCTGCAGACCGAAGTCCTGGTCGAAGAACTCCGCGCGGGCAACATCGACCTGGGCTTGTTGGCCCAACCCTTCGACGCGCACGGGCTGACCGGTCCCGACCTGGCCTTCGAGCCCTTCGTGCTGGTCGCGCCGACCGGCCACGCCCTGGCCCACAAAGGCGCGATGCGCCCCGAAGAGATCGAAGGCGCGAGCCTCATCTTGATGCAAGACGGCCACTGCCTGCGCGACCAAGCCCTCGACATCTGCACCCACGCCGGCCCCCCACCGCCCACGGCCATCGCCGCCGGCAGCGTCACCACCTTGGTCCGCATGGTCGAAAGCGGCCTGGGCGCAACCTTGCTCCCCACCAGCGCGCTCGCCACCGAAGTCCACGAGGGCCAAGGCATCATCATCCGCGGCTTCGGCAAGTCCCCACCTGGCCGGACCCTGACCTTGCAGTGGCGCAGCAGCTCCCCGCGCGGGGATTGGTTCGAGGAGATCGCCGGCGTGCTGCGCAAGCACTACCTGTCGCTGAACGCGAGCGTGCCGAAGGTGAGCGGGGGGCAGCCGAGGATTCGGGCGGTGTAGGGGCAGCGCAAGGGGCGGGTAGGGCCGCGCGACGCCTCCCCTCAGGGAATCGGCACCATGCAGCTGCACGCGTTGGGGCCGGCGGTGATCTCGATGTCGATGCCGTACTCGCCCCAGTCGTAGTCGTCGTTGAAGGCCATGCGGCCGTCGACCACGATGGTGCGCCAGCCGTCGCCGACGGCCACGTAGTTCATCGACTCGTCGCTCCCGTCTCCGCCGGAGTTGTAGCAGGTGTAGCTGTTGCCTCCGTTTTCGCAGCCGGTGCCCTGGTAGAGCTTCATCATGCCGTTGAAGTCGGACTCTTGGATGTCGAGGAAAACGTCTAGCGTGTCGCCGTCGTACAGGTACACACGATAGAAGTTGTCGTACTTCGCGTCCCAACAGGCTGTCGCGTTGGTCCCCAAGTCGTCGTTGTTGCCGTCGCCCGTCGTGTCCCCGTCGTAGTGCACGCCGCCCAAGGCGAGCGCTGCCTCACGACCCACGACCTTTGCGTTCCCGCAGGTGTTGCCGTTGGGCCCGTTGTCCGTCGCACATCCCACTGGCGTGCACGCACCATCGCCATCGCCATCGCCGTCGCCATCGCCATCGCCGTCGCCATCGCCATCGCCGTCACCGTCGCCATCACCGTCGCCGTCGCCATCACCATCGCCGTCCCCATCGCCGTCGCCGTCGCCATCACCATCGCCATCACCATCCCCGTCGCCATCCCCGTCGCCGTCGCCATCGCCATCGCCATCCCCGTCCCCGTCGCCATCACCGTCACCGTCACCGTCACCATCGCCATCACCATCACCATCCCCGTCGCCATCACCATCCCCGTCGCCATCACCATCCCCGTCGCCATCACCATCCCCGTCGCCATCACCATCCCCGTCGCCATCACCATCCCCGTCGCCATCCCCCGTGTCCGTCGTCTCCGACGACCCGCCCGAGCCGTCGCCGGTCTCGCTGTCGTCGGTCTCGCTGTCGCCGAGTGAGGTGAAGCTGCTGCCCGAGGTGAAGCTCGAGCCGGTGCTCGTGTCGCCGTCGGCGTTCGTGCAGCCGAGCGTCAGCAAGGCGAGGCACGAGAGCAGCAACGAGGTCCGAGAATCAGGCAAGCAACGCATGGGGTGACCTTAGGGCGAGGGCCGCGGGGGCAGCAAGACACGAAGGCCGAGTGCGCGAAAGCGCGTCGTGAGCTAGGCGGGTTTCGGCGGCTCCGAAGCTGGGACGGCCGGGCCGCTAGGGCCAGCTCTCTACTCGAACTGTAGATCGAGCGCCTCGGCGTGCGGGCAGTCGAAGGCGCAGACGCCTTCGCCTCGTTGCTGGTCGAACACTTCGAGCTCGTGCGGCCCGCTCACCCAACGGTCGAGCTCGAGCTCGGCGTCGTCGTAGGTGGCGATGTCGAAGCTGAGCTCGAAACGATCACCCGCGGCGATCTCGTAGCGCTCGAGGCGAAGGCTGTCGGCGTCGGCGAGCCATTGCGCAACTCCGGGGTTGGTGGACCCGACCCCCGGGCGGTGGCCGGATTTCGACATACATGGGGTCATCGAGACCCTCGACCCGTCGAAAGTGGCCGGATTTGGACCGGCGGGACGGGGTCGGGGGCGGGGCGGGGAGCCAGGCGCCGAAAATTTCGGCTGGGATCCGCTCTCGCCTAGCTTCGGGCCATGGGGCCCCTGCTCGGATCTTCACCGGCGCTCGTATTGCTCGAGGTGGGGCTGGGGCTCGGCGCCTTGTTGGCCTTTTTGTGGTGGATGACGGGGCGACTGCACGGGCCGCGACGCGAGGGATCGTCGAAGGTCATCCGGCTGACGGCACAGGACTCCGTGCACGTGGTCAGCATCGACGGCCGCCGGCTCTTGGTCGGCACCGGCAGTGGAGGCCCGCCGCGTTTGTTGTGCGAGCTCGGCGACGCGCCGCTCGAGTCCTCCCCCGCCGAGCGGAGCGACGGTGGGCGGTGAGATCGACGCGGGGCTCGGGGCTTGGGTTGCGCTCGCGGCCCTGCCTTTGTTGTTGGCCGCCTGCACCGCCTTCACCAAGCTGACCATCGTTTTGTCGGCCTTGCGCGTCGGCATGGGGGCGCAGGTCATCTTGCCCGGCGGCATCGTCATGGCCTTTGCCTTCGTGTTGACCGTGCTCGTCATGGGGCCGACGGGCGCCGCCGTCTACGACGCCTTCGTCGATGCGGGCGGCATTGCGGCCATGGGGAACGCCGGAGTCGAAGGTTGGCTCTCCGTCACGCAGCCGCTGCAGGACTTCATGCGCTTGCACACCCATCCGGGCGAACTCGACTTTGTCGCCGAGCTCGGCGGACTCCCCGCCACCGACCCGCGCGTCTTGGTCTCGGCCTTCATGATCTCCGAGCTCAGCGAAGCCTTGGTCATCGCGGTCTTGCTGATCTTGCCCTTCGTCCTCGTGGACTTCATCGTCGCGCAGCTCCTGAGCTTGCTCGATCTCGAGGGGCTTCCCCCAAAGGTCGTCGCGCTGCCCGCGAAGATTCTCTTGTTCTTGTTGGCCGGCGGCTGGGACCTGATCTTGGGCGGCGTCTTGGAGAGCTACGCATGAACGGCCCGGCGCTGATCGAGTGGGTGCTCTCGGGCCTGTGGCTGGCCCTGCTGGCCGTGGTTCCGCTCTTGGTCGTGGGCGCCTTGGCCGGCGCGGGCGCGGGGGCATTGGCCGGGGCGCTCGGGATTCAAGACGGCGCCCTGGCTCGGGTCGCGCGTAGCTTGGCCGTGGTGGGGGCGATGGCCTTGTTGCTCGGCGTCTTTGGCTCGCGCGGGCGGGAGTTTGCACGCGAGAGCTGGACTCGCATGGCCCGCGTCGACGGACCCGTGAGCGAGGTCGAAGACTCCAAAGACGCTGCGCCATGAACTTCGAACTCGAAGCGTGGATCGGCGGCGCCTTCGCTTGGACGATCTGGGCAACGGTCCGCTTGTGGGCGATCTTGCGACTGCAAGTGCTCTGGCGCGGCCTGGCCGGCGCGCAGTGGAACCTGGTCTCCGGCGCCTTGGCCCTGAGCTTGGCGCTCTTGTTGATGCCTTTGGCTCGCCTACCCGAGGCCTGGCCCGGTGCCGCGACCTTGATCGTGGGGGTGGGCTTCGAGTTCTTGCTCGGGACCGTCGTCGGCTTGTGGGTGGCGCTGCCGGGACACGCGGCCATCGGCGCGGGAGCGGTGAGCGGCGAGGGCCTCGGACTCCAAAGCTCCGAGGCCTGGCGCTACTTGTGGACCGCGCTGACCTTGGTCCTCGGCTTGGCCATGGGCGCGCACCGAGCCGCCTTGCAAGCGCTGGGCACCACGCTCGCGCGTTGGCCCATCTTCACCCCCGATGCGATCTGGGACTCGAGCCGCCCGGGCTTCGTCGCCTACGCCGACCTCGCCGCCGACCTCGGCCTGGCCATGCACGCGGCGACCTTGCTCGCGCTCGCCCTCGCCACGCCGGTGCTCTTGGTCCGCGCCGTCATGGCCCCCGCGATGTGGGCCATGCTCCGCGGCCCCGGCGGTGTGGTCGGTCTCGATGTCTTGCGCCCATGGATCGTGGCCGCCGCGGCCTTGGTCGCCTTGGGTGCGGCGTGGATGAGCTTTCCCGAGGCGTGGGCGATGGCCTTGGGCTGAGGGCTGCTACCCTCCGCCGCGCATGCTGCTCATCTGCACGAAGACCTGCGGGACCTGTCGAAAGGCGGTGGCCTTGCTCGAAGAGCGTGGTGTGGAGTTCACCTATCGCGAGTATCGGCAGGCGCCCCTGAGCCGCGAGGAGATCGTGGAGGTGCTGGAGAAGCTTGGCGTGGGGCCGCGCGAGGTCCTGCGGGCCAAGGACGCCAAGAAGCTGGAGATCGATCCGGAGCTCGACGACGAGGCCTTGATCGACGCCATGGCCGAGCACCCGACCTTGTTGCAGCGGCCCATCGGGATCGTGGGTGACAAGGCGGTGCTGGGGCGGCCGCACGAGCGCTTGTTGGAGCTGTTGTAGGTAAAGATCCTCAGTCGAGGGGAGTCGTCTCGTTCTCGAGTCGCTTCACGTAGCGGAAGGGCAGGTCGTCTCGGTAGACGCGAGGGGGCTTGGGCCAAGTTTGGGCTTTGGCGTGCAGGCTCACCTGGAGAACTTCGCCGACCTCGAGTTTGACGGCCGAAAGCATGTCGGCGGGGCAGGAGACGAAGAGCACCATGTGGGGGCCGGGATCGCCGTGCCCGAGGACCTCGACCTCGATCGCGCCCACCGAATGCAAGATTCCGCAGGGGGCCCAGCCCGCGTGTTCGTAGAGGTCGACGATGCGGGCTTGGAACTCCATGGCCGTGAGGGGATCGAAGGGCGCGGGCTCGGGCTCGGGCTCGGGCTCCGGGCGCGACTCGGGCTGCGGCTGCGGCTCTTTCGTCGGGGCCGCTTCGAGCTCGGAAGGCCCGGTCGCGGGCGCCTCGGCCTCCGCTCGCACGGGGGCCGGGTCCTCGTCGCAGGCCATGGCGGAGACTCCGAGGCCTAGGCACACGGCGAGATGGAGATAAGAGGCGCGCACGCGGTCCAGACACGACGGGGCGCCTTTTGTTCCGTCGCCATCGATCTCGTTGCCTCGCGTCGGGGCGAGGCGCCTTGCGGGGGCGGGCGCTAGGGCCCGATCACCGTGCAGGTGGGGGCTTGGTCGCCCGGCCACTGGGTCATGGCACACAGGGCCTCGGCTTGTTTGTCGCTGAGGGTGATGCTCGTGACGCTGCACTGGTGGGGCAACATCGGATTGATCACGGTGGGACAGTTCCCGGTGGGGAAGGCCTCGAGAAATTCGCTTTGGGGCATCGAGCCAGCGGTGACCTCGAGGGTGTCGCAGCCGTCGCCGGCGCCCCAGCCCGGGGCCGCGATGCCGCCTTGGTCGAACTCCTCGCGGTTGCACTTGCCCACCGCGCCGCAGGCTTCCGCGCACTCGCCCGGCGTCGCGTAGATGCTGGAGGCGAAGTCCCCTGCGTCGCAGCCACTGATCGCGGTGCACACGCCGTCGACGCGCCCGTAGCCCAAGATGCTTAGACAGGCCCCGAAGTCCAGGTTGGCCAGGTCGGCGCAGGCGTTGTTCGAGCACTGGCTCACGCACGCGCCCAGGGAGTTTTGGAACTCGCCGCAGTTGGGCGCGCAGTCACAGCCGGAGATGGACTCGCACACCCCGTCGACGACGCCGATCCCCAGTGCCAGATCACAAGCGCCGTAGTCGTCCTCGCCGTGATCGTAGCAGAGCGCGCCGTCGCCATCACCATCACCATCACCGTCGCCGTCGCCGTCACCATCACCGTCGCCGTCACCGTCACCGTCGCCATCGCCATCGCCGTCACCATCACCGTCGCCATCGCCATCGCCATCGCCATCGCCATCGCCATCACCGTCGCCATCACCGTCGCCATCGCCATCACCGTCGCCGTCCCCATCACCGTCCCCATCACCATCACCATCACCGTCACCGTCACCGTCACCGTCACCGTCGCCGGTCGACGCGGAGCTGGCTTCCGAAGAGGCCTCGCTTTCGCTGCTCTCGCTTTCGTCCTCGGCGCTGCTGCCGTCGTCGCCGCAGGCGAGCGGAGTCCCAAGGGCGGTGAGGAGTAAAAGCGAGTTCAAGTTGAGACGAGGCAAACGCATGGGGAGAGTGTAGGCGTAGGCGCGAACTCGCACAGGGATCTCTGGGTTCGACCAGCTTCGACGGCCCCGCCGATACTGGGCTCGGCGGAGCGAGTGTGTCGGCGTGGTGTCAGTGTTCGAGCGGACCATGAGCGATTTCGCCCCAAAACCGCGCGACTGCGCCCGATAGAGAATCGGCCGTCAGGAGGTGACTGGTAGTCATTTTCGGCGATTTGGGCGGCACGGGCCGCTGTATTGGTGGCAGGTGGATCACGTAGTCGGGCTTTCCTTGGCGACAGGAGGCAAAATAGGCAAGAAGCAGCCTTGTGCGCCGGTTGCCGTATCGGCGCTTTGGGCGGTAGACCAAGCGCGTGGAACTCCAAACCCGCATGACTCGCAAAGATGCCAAAGCTGCCACTCGGCAGCGCCTCATCGACGGGGCGATCGCGCTCGCCCGTGATGAGGGACTTGGCGCCCTGACCACCGGTCGTATCGCCGCCGCCGCCGGGCTCGCGCAATCGAGCTTCTACGTGCACTTCAGTGATCGCGCTGCGTGTTTGCGCGCGCTGGGCGACGCCATCGGCAACCAGGTTTTGGAGCGAATCAGCGAAGCGCGCCACCGCTTCTACTCGACCTTGAACCCCAACGACCTCTACGAGGCCAACCGCAGCTTCTTCTCCAACATCATGGAGGCGTTGCTCGCCGACCGTGAGTTGATGGAGGTCTTCTTGAAGTGTCGGCGCGAGGTCGGCTCGCCCGCCGGCATGGGCATGCGACAGATCGAGCTCAAGGCGCGCAACCAGGTGCTCGAGGATCTGCGCCGCTTTGGTCTCGACCGCGCCTTTGGTCAAGACATGCACGCCTACCTGGATGCCTGCGTCGGCGCACTCTTCGGCATCGCCGAGGGCGTCGTCGACGGGCGGATCGAGAGCGTCTCGCGGGCCATCGACATGCTCGCCAAGATGACCTACCCGCCTTTCGAAGCCGCGCTGCAAAGCTACATGGATCAGCGCGCGCGCACGGCCACCGCCTGAGCGCGGATCGTCATCGCAAGGGGACCACGGGGGCGGAGCTTCGGCTTCGCCCTTTTTGCGTTTGTGGCCACGGCGCCAGCGCGTCGTCGCCAACTACTCGGTGCCGCGTTCGGTGCCCAGCCCCAGGGTCGCAAACTCGCGCAGGTAGTCGGGGTCGCTCGGGTCGAGCTCGACGATGGAGATCGAGTTTTCGATCACGTTGGCGACGAAGAGCCACTGCCGGTCCGGGTCGACGAGGAGTTCGTTGCTTCCCTCGCCGAGGTAGATCGTGCGAAAGGGCGTGAGCTCCGGCAAGGCGACCACGCTGACGCGGCCGTCGCCGTAGCAGCTGACGAAGGCGAAGCGGGGGGGCGCGGCTGGGTCGCCCGGTGCGGGGTAGAGCTCGAGCTGGTTGGGGTTCGAGCACAAGCTCACCGTGCGCGAGATCAAGTTGAGCGGGTTGCCGTCTTCGTCGAGCGAGGTGTCGATGCGACTGAGAGCGGGTGGGGTCGTGTGCACCATCAAGAGGTGCTCCGGGTCCTCGAAGGCCAAGTCGGCGTTCAGCGGCAAGGGGCGCGCGCCGTCGAGGTTGTTGGGGAAGAGCATGGTCGTGCCGAAGCCGGACAAAAAGGCCGTTTCGGGGATCACCGTGAACATGCGCAAGCCCCACCAGTGGCGCTGGCCGGCGTACATCAGAGGGCGCGAGCAGCCGCGGGTGACGCCGGGCGGCGCCGCGAGATCGCAGGGGAGCTCGGCCACCGAAAATCCACCGGCGAGGCCCGAGTCGAAGAGGGGATCGGTGCGAAAAAAGTCGTGGGCGACGTCGACCACGCTGGGGCCGACGGCCGCGCGCAAGTCGATCAGGGTCATGCCCGCGCAGCGCGGGTCGTCGTCTTGCTCGCACTCGCCGGCGCTG
>JAUIJR010000217.1 GCA_030431075.1 Polyangia bacterium
GCGCGTTCATGGGGCGCCGCTTTTATAGCAGCGCCCGCGCGCGCGGGCCCGAAGCGCCGAGACGCTGCGCTTCGCAGGGCTCTCGCGTGCGCTCAGGCCTCGGCGCGTTCGCCGACCACGTAGACCAGCCAGGCGTCCTGGTTCTCGACCTCGGTGACCTCTTCGTACTCGCCGGTGCCCGTCATCGTCTCCGGATCGTCGGGGTCGTCCTCGACCGTCTCCCAAAACACGCGCACCTTGTCGAAGCCGGCCTCCAAGAGCAGCTCGCGCAGCTCCGGCAGGGTCCACAAGCGCCAGTCGTAGGTGAAGGCGCGGGAGATCTTCGAGCCGTCCTCGAAGACGAAGTGGATGTGACACAGGGTCTCGTGGTTGATGGGATTGAAGGAGGCTTGCTCCCATCGGTAGGTGAAGTCGGGCACCTCCCCGTCGCCGTCGACCTCGCGGTCGTCCTCGAGCTCGGTCATCGCCTCCGAGCCGCCGTACATCTCCATGAAGAAGAGGCCCCCGGGGGCCGTGCAGGCGAAGGCCGACTTCAGGTACTCGAGCAGGTGCTTGCGCGTCTTGAACACGCAAAAGGAGAAGTTCATCGCGCAGTTGATGTCCGCGCCGATCCCGTCCGCCGGCAAGATCGCGTCGCGCACGTCGCCGCGCGCGAGCTCGAGGCGGTCGCCGAGCTTCTTGGCGTGGGGCTGCACGTTTTGCTCGCGACCCCAGTCCAAGGTCGCCTGGTCGAGGTCGACGCCGAAGGCCCGACGCTCTTTGTCCGACAAGCACCAGGTGACCGAGAGCTTGCCCGTGCCGCAAAAATCCTCGCGCAGGCGCAGGGCCTTTGTGCCGCGGGTCTCGAGGTAGACGCGCTCGAAGAACTCCACGTCGGCCTCGGGGCTTTGGACCGCGAGCTGATAGAGCACGTGGGCGTCGGCCTGTTCGGCCATCGTCGCGCGCTTCTTCTTCTTTTTCTTCTTGTCCTTGTGTTTGTCGTGCTTGGACTTGGACACGGTGTGCTCGCTCTCAGCGTTCGGCCACGATGTAGGCCCACCACAGGCCCTCGTTGTCGGCCGTCTTCGGCTCGTAGTAGGCCCCCGTCCCATCGCCATCCTCGTCGCTGCGCTCCCACAAAAAGCGCACCTTCGAGAACCCCGCCTCCAACAAGAGTTCTTTGATCTCCGGCAGCGTCCACATGCGCCAGTCGTAGGCGAAGGCGCGCTCGATCTTCGAGCCGTCGGAGAAAGAGAAGTGGATCGCGCAGCGCAGCTCGTTGGTGAGCGCGTCGAAGTGCTCGTGCTCCCACTCGTAGACGAAGCCGCGTTCGCTGCGCTCGTTGCGGTCGCGCATGGGCACCTCGGTGCCGCCAAAGGCATCGAGAAAAAACAGTCCATCGTCGACCAGGCCCCGTCGCGCCGCCTTGAAGTAGCGCAGCAGCTCGGCCCGGGTCTTGAAGATCCAGTACGAGAAGTTGAAGGCGCAGACCAAGTCGACGCGCTTGCGCAGGCCGGTCATGACGTTGCGCTCGAGCAGGTGGACGCGTGCGCCCACGGCCTCGCCCGCGGGGCGCAGCCGCTGCACCGTGCCCCAGTCCAAAGTCTCGCGGTCGAGGTCCAAGCCCCAGGCCTCGCGCTCCTCGTGGCTTTGGGCCCACGCCAAGCTGAACACCCCGGTGCCGCAAAAGTCCTCGCGCAAGGTGAGCCCTCGCCGCTTGCGCAGGCGCTTGAACTGCCGGGCCACGAGCTCGACTTCGGTCGGCGGATCTTGGACCGCCGCCTCGTAGAGCTCGTGCCGATCTGCGCGCGCGGCCAGGGACTTGCGGCCACGACCCGCGCCGCGGATCCGCATGCCGGAGGGCTTACCGGGCATGGCTCACCCCATACGTGCCCAACGCGTCCAGGGTCAAGCCCCGTTCAGCGCTGCAGCTCGGCTTTGAGACCTTCGTGGGCCTCGGTGATCTTGCGGGCGACCTCGGTCGCGGCCTCGTACTTGGCGGGATCCGAAGCGTAACGATCCGGGTGGTATTTCGCGACCAAGCGACGGTAGGCGCGTCGCACCTCTTCGTAGCTGGCGCCCGGCGAGAGCTCGAGGGTGCGGTACCAACGCTCGCGGCGCTTGACCGGATCTTCGCCCGTGTTGCCGACGCCGGTGCGGGCCTGGGCCGCCTCGAAGGCGCGTTCCCAGGCCTCTTCGGCCTTGTCACGAAAGACCCGGGCCTGGCGACCGGCCTTGGCCCCGACCGTGCCTTCGAGCTCGGCTTCGAGCTCGGCTCGCTCCTCGGCCGTGAGGCCGTCTTCGCGCGACATGAACTCCGAGGCGAAGTCCGAGACGTTCGAGCGTGCGACGTCCCAAAAGCGCTTGGCGATGCCCACGAGCGGAGTTTGGACCCCAGGGGGGGCGCTGGCAAGGGGCGGCGAGGGCTCAGCCCTCGTCGGCCTCGTCCTCGTGTTCGACGATCTGGTCCGCGGGAATCTCGGGGACCGTGTAGACGCCGGTCTTGGCGTCGTCGAAGCTCTTTTGTTCCGCCGCCTTGCGGGCGTCGACACCCTGGGTCTCGAGGCGTGCGCTCTCTTGGCGCATGGACCGCTGACGCGCGATCGCATCGTGGATCCGCAAGACCATGTCGGCGCCGAGCTGGGTGAACTCGACCCCCATGCCCTCCTCGGCGTGTCGCACCACGCGACCCCGCCCCTGGATGACCACGGGATCATCGACCACCAAGGTGAAGCGCAGCTCGATGAGCTCGCCGACGTCGATGCGATGACGGGTGTGCAAGAAGACGCCGTTCTCCGAGAGGTCGCTGACGTAGGTGACGCCGACGTCTTCGCCGATGCTGGCGAACTCTTCGTTGACGCCGAAGCGCTCCGCCCGTCGCTTGTTCTCGCTCATCTCGTCGCTCCCGTCTCGCGCGTTTGGGTCAGGCGGCGTCGTCGCCCTTTTTCCGCTTCTTGCCGCGGATGTCGAACTTCTCGGGGTGGTAGCCCTTGCGACCGCTGATCTCGATCGCCTTTTGCACGCGCTTGACGGTGTCGTCGACGGCGTGCTTTTCGGGGCCGTTCATCAAGTCCGCCACCGCGGGGTGGGCCTGCACTTGGATGAAGTCGCCGGCCATGGCGCCACCGACCCGACGGATCTGGCGCAGAATCTCGTAGCAAACCGTCGCCGGGCTCTTGTGATAGCCCTTGCCGCCACATATCTCGCAGGTCAGCGCGAGCCGCTTTTCGAGGCTCTCGTGGGTGCGCTTGCGGCTCATCTCCACGAGCCCCATCTCGGAGATCTTGGTGATGTGGGCCTTGGCCCGATCGCGGCGCAGCGCCTCTTGGAGCTTGTTGTAGACCTTTCGACGGTTGGACTCTTTGTCCATGTCGATGAAGTCGATGATGATCAGGCCGCCCACATTGCGCAAGCGCAGCTGATCGGCGATCTCCTCGGCCGCCTCGATGTTGGTCTGGGTGATCGTCTGCTCGAGGGTGCGACCCTTGGAGCCGACGAACTTGCCGGTGTTGACGTCGATGGCCGTGAGCGCCTCACCCTGGTCGAAGACCAGCGAGCCACCCGACTTGAGGCCCACCGAGCGCTGCAAGGCGCGCTCGATCTCCAGCTCGATGCCGTAGGCGTCGAAGATGGGCTCACGATTGGCGTGCAGCTCGATGCGCTCGACGAACTCGGGCATGAAGGTGCCGACGTAGCGACGCAGGCGCTCGTACTGGGCGCGGTCGTCGATGACCACGCGGCCGACCTCTTCGGCCAGGTTGTCGCGGACCACCCGCAACATGAGATCCAAGTCGCGGTAGAGCATCACCGGGGCGCGGTGAACTCGCTCGTTGGCCTTGATGTTGGCCCAGCAGCGCAGGAGGTAGTCCATCTCGGCGCGCACTTCGGCCGAGCTCGCCTCTTGGGCGACCGTGCGCACGACGAAGCCGGCGCCCGAGGGCCGCATCTGGTCGACGATGCGACGCAGGCGGCGGCGGTGCTTGTCGGCCGTGATCCGGCGCGAGATGCCGACGTGGCTGACGGTCGGCATGAAGACCACGTTGTGGCCGGCCAAGGAGACGTAGGTGGTGATGCGGGCGCCCTTGGTGCCGATCGGATCTTTGACCACCTGCACCAAGATCTCTTGGCCGGGGCGCACGAGATCGGTGACGTTCACGCCCTTGACCGAGCGCGAGGGCAGGCCTTGGGTCGGCTTGTCGTCGCGGGGATCCGCGATGTCCCCCGCGTACAAGAAGGCGGCCTTGTCCTCGCCGATGTCGACGAAGGCGGCTTGCATGCCGGGCAGGACCCGCAGGACTTTGCCCTTGTAGATGTTGCCGACGGTGCTGCGGGCGCGGGGGCGCTCGAGGTGCAGCTCCGAGAGGATCGACTCTTCGATCAAGGCGACCCGCGTTTCGGGGCCATCCGCGTTGACGACGATTACGGATTCGGACACGGCGAGATGCCGGCATACCCATTGATCGGGCCGCCGTCCACCAAAGCGCGTGGCCTGCACAGCCGCCCACGTGGTATTCGCCGGCCGTGAGCGCGCCCGAGATTCTCAGCCGCGAACCCTTCGACGCCGCGGCCTTCGAGGCGCTGACCCGGGCCTTCGCAGCCGGCGAGCTTCGGCCCGGCCAAGGTCGCCTCCAGGCCGCTCCGCGCCCGATCTCGGACGCCGAGGCCGACGCTCCTTTGCGCCTCACCGAGCTCCAAAGTGCGAAGATCGCGCAGCTGGCCCTGCTCGGGGAGAGCGCGATTCACGCGGGCCGCGTCGCGCTGCTCATCATGGCCGGCGGGATGGCCACGCGCTTCGGCGGGGGCGCCAAGGGGGTCGTGCCCCTGATCGAGGGCGAATCGCGCTCTTTTTTGGCCTACGCCCTCGAGTCCGCGGTGCGCATATCACGCGGTTCGAGAGACGGGCAGGGCAGCATCCCCGTCGTCGTCATGACCAGCTTCGCCACCCACGCCGCGGTCGTCGAGCAGCTCGAGAGCATCGACTGGGCCGGGCTGCCCGCCGAGGATCGCTACCTGATGCGGCAGTCGATCTTGCCGCGGGTCTTGGCCGATGGGCGCACGGCCTACTCGGATCCGGCGCGCGCCGACTGGCCCGAGACCTCCACCTTTGCGGCGCCCGGACACGGCGACACCCTCGGTCGCCTGCGCGAGAGCGGCTGCCTCGCGCAGCTGCGTGCGCGCGGCGTCTCGCACCTGCTCGTCGCCAACGTCGACAACCTCGGCTCCGGGGTCGATCCCGTCTTGGTCGGCGCCCACCTCGAGGCCGTCGCCGGCGGCGCCGAGATGAGCGTCGAGGTCGTGCGGCGCGAAGCCAACGACGCCGGCGGCTGCGTGGCGCGACTCGACGACGGTCGCCCCGCGATCGTCGAGGCCTTTCGTCTGCCCGAGGGCACGACCTTGGCCGACTACCCGCACTTCAACACCAACACCTTGTGGTTCTCGCTCGCCGCCCTCGAACGCGAGCTCCCGCTGACCTGGTTCGCGGTCGAAAAAACGATCCAAAGCCCGACCGGCGAGGATCAAAAGGTCACGCAGTTCGAACGCCTGATCGGACAAGCGACCGAGTTCTTGCGCAGCGCCTTTGTCGAGGTGCCCCGCGAGATCCGCTTCGCCCCCGTCAAGACGCGCGAAGACCTGGCCGCCTTGGCCGACGAGATCCGGGCCCGTATCGCCGAACCCGACGCCTATTCGCTCGTGGCCGTCACCCGCCACAAGGCGTAGGGGCCGCCCGTCCACACCAGCTCCATCTGCGGGGCGTAGCGCCGCGCGCCCGTGCCCTTTTCGTCGATGAGGTGGGTGACACCGTACTTTGCCCACAGGTCTTGGGCTTCGTCGGCGCTCAGCTGGCCCGCGTAAAAACGATCGATGTCCGCGCGCAGGGGCGCGATGCCTTCCCGTGTCCACAAGGCGCCGTAAAAGCTGCCTTCGAGCAGGGCCTGTCGTTCGCCCCAGCCCGAGATCAGGTAGTGCTGATCGTTCGTCGGCGGAGTCGGCCGGCGTGGGTCGCCGTCCAAGGTGGTGTGGCGAAAGTACATGACGACCGCGTCCCTAGGCAGCTGCGTGCGAATCTGTGCGTAAAGCTCGGCTTGGGCGGCCGGCAGCTCGCGATGCTCGCGTGCGCCGTCGAGTCGACGCGCCGCCAAGAGGTGCGCGCTGCCGAAGAGCCCAGGCGCGAGCAAGATCAAGGCGAGGCCCCGCGCGGGCCAGCTGCGCAGCGCGAGCGGCACGGCCAGCGCGAGCGGCGTCGACAAGCCCAAGGCGTAGCTCACGAAGGTGAGCTCGTTGGCGCCGCCGACCAAGTCGAACTCCACCGCGTTGGCGAGCACGAAGCCGCCGAGCCACGACAAGGCGAGCGCGACGGTGAGTCGGCGAGCCAGGGCGCGATCCTCGGCCACCCGCGGGAGGGCGAGCAGCAGCGTCCGCCAACCCAGGCCGAACACGAGGTAGAGCAGCACGACCGGGCCGACGCGATCGAGTTGCCAGGCCTCGAACACGGCCGTGTGGGCGCGGGCGTAGTTCCGCAAGAAGTCGAGCATGTAGCCCGGCCGCAGATGGATCTCTCCCCCGGCGTCCACGAGCCAGGCGACGATTCCCGCCGCCGCCGCCCCGGCGAGCAGCGCTCCGGCCGTCCCCAGATCCGTCCCCAGCCTCGTCCCGAGCTCGAGCTCTCGACGGCGCGCACGTCGAATCAAGGCCCAGCCGCCCGCACAGATCCCCAGCCCCGCCGCGAGGGGAACGACCGAGCCCTTGGCCAGCCCCGCCGCCGCGACGAGCCAGGTCAGCGCCCAGGGCCACCGAGTTCGAGGAGGCTCGGCTTCGGCCGGCGAGGACGCGCAGGTCTCGGCCCACACCCACAACGCGCCGAGGCCAAAGGCCAAGGCGCACGCGTAGGGCAAGTTGATCAGCAGGCCGATCGTGTGGTGCTGACCGAAAACGAAGTGGGCGAGCGGTCGCTCGAACCAGGCCGAAAGCTCGGGCTGTGCCGCCCCGATCCAGCGCATGAAGTCGGCCCCGTCCGTCAGCGCGACGGTCCCCAGCGCGACCCACCACGCCCCCGCGCCTCGTCCCGCGCGCGGGATCACCCGCCCGGCCAAGGCGACGGCGGCCGCCGCGGTCAGCCCCGCGAAAAGGGGCATGAACAGGTAGTGATCGACGGCGGCTTGCGGCAGCGGGAGCGCCCGACCCAAGCCCCTGGCGATCGCCAATGCGAAGTAGTGGTAGCCCAGCGGGTACCCGACGGCGCGCGGATCCGGTGGCACGAGGCCCTGGTCCAAGGCGAGCGAGGAGCCCGAGAACCACAGCCCGTCGAGCAGATAAAAGCCGTCGATCTCCACGATCCCCGCCGCACCGGCGGGCAGGTAGGCCGGCAAGGCGATCAGCGCCACCAGCAGAGCCGCCGCCAGCGGGGGGCCGGCCGCGCGCAGATCGAAGCGGCGCTCCAGAGCCCCCGGCCGTCGACGACCCCAGACGAAGGCCACGACGCCGGTGGTCCAGACCGCTTCACGATGCCCGGACCCGACATTCAGGATCGCCAGGGCCATGACCCAAGCGCCGAGGGCCAAGGCCCCGCACATGAGGGAGAAAAAGGGGGGCGCTTCGGATCCGAGGAGGCGGGTCGCCACGACCTCGCCCAGGTCGGCGAGCCAGCCCCAGATGGCCAGCACGCCGATCAAGCAGGCGAACCACGAGACGCCGAAGGCGAGGGCGAAGACCGTCGCCGCCGCCAGCGAGGCGAACGCCAACCCTCCCCATGCGCGCAGCCGCGGCGACACCCAACAGGATTCGCACGCGCGCGGCGGGGGGTCAACGCGCAGACGAGCTGCGCGCCCGGACCAGGACCTCCGACTACTCGGTCTTCTCTTGGAGCCACGCGAGCGGCTCCATCATCTCGCGGGCTTGTTCCATCGTGATCTTCACGCCCTTGTCGGTGAAGTGAAGATCGTTGCTCACCAGCGGGGTACGGCGGCGCGCGATGAAGAGGATCGGATCTGCGGTGGGCGTGTAGCCCAGCTGCACGATGGCGTTGGGCGCGTAGTAGCCACCGTCGCCGAATTTGAACTCGCGAGTGAGACGGTAAAAGCCCTCGTGGGGGATCTTCTCGAGGGTCTCGCACCAGTGCATCGAGGCCGCCGGCACCTTGTAGCCGGGCATGGCGAAGTTCCACTGGTTGTGCTCGTTGCGCACGGGCAAGAGGACCGAGGCCGGCGCGAACTCACCGTCGGTACGGATCAGGACGAGGCGCCCGGGCTCCACGTCGGCTTCGAAGCCGGGGAGGTACTTGGTGGTCTTGTAGATGCCAGGCTGAATCTCGGTCGCCATCGGGCCGCGACGCTACCCGATGGTGAGCAGCGGCGAAAGTCGCCGAGCGCGAGCGCGCCGGCCCGCCGGGCAAAGACCCACCCGGGCGCCGCAAACGGCCCGCAAAGGCCTCTAGAGGGCCCGGGGAGCGGCTGACCGAAAGGGCCCGCCCGCGCGCGATAGGATGAAAAGGTGCTCGAGCGTTCCTCGCGCCGTAGCGTCGATGCCGTGGTGATCGGGGCCGGCGTGGTCGGGTGCGCGATCGCCCGGGTCCTCGCTCGCGGCGGGCGCAAGGTCGCGCTGCTCGACCGCGAAGACGCCGAGGGGCGGGGGATCAGCGCGCGCAACTCGGGGGTGATCCACTCGGGGATCTACGGCCGCCCCGGCACCCGCAAGGCCCGCAGCTGCGTGCGGGGCCGCGAGCTGCTCTACGCCTTCGCCGAAAAGCACGACATCCCCCATCGCAAGACCGGCAAGCTGATCCTCGCCCGACGCCCCGAGGGCCGCGAGGCCCTCGAAAAGCTGGCGGCCCAAGCCGAGGCCAACGCCGTGGCCTTCGAGTGGGTCGAGCCCGCACGGGCCCTCGCGCTCGAGCCGGCCCTCGAGGGCGCCGAGATCGCGAGCGCCTTGTTCGTGCCCGAGGCCGGCATCATCGACGCCCACGCGGTGTGCAGCTGGTTGCGCAAAGAGGCCGAGGCCAGCGGTGCTTTTTTTGCCGGGCGCGCCGAGGTCAGCGAGATCGAGATCCATCCCGATCGCGCCGTCGTCCGCAGCGGTCGCGGCCCCATCGACA
>JAUIJR010000724.1 GCA_030431075.1 Polyangia bacterium
TGGGCTCTTGGCCTTGGGCTTGGCGATCTGGGGACGCTGAGCTCGGCTCCTCCCCCGCTCGAGCTCGGCTCGGGGTGAGCACGGTGAAAGGCGAAGCGCTCGCCTGCGTTGGCGTCTCGTGGGGAAGAGGGCTCGGCTTCGCTCTTGCGCACTCGCGCTCGCGGGGCTGGGCAGCCTGAGCCTGGCCGGATGCGACACCTGGGTCGGTGGGGTGTGCTTGGCCGAGCGCTTCGTCGAGCCGGCCTGCGAGGCGCACCAAGGCCGGGGCTACCTGGTCGAGACCTGGCTCGAAGATCAGCGGGTGCCGCTCGACCCCGACGGGGCGCAGCGGCCGACCCCGGTCGATCCGAGCGCGCTGCTCGCCCAGTGGCCGGCGCGCGAGGGGGCATGGACCGAGCTGCGCGTGGTCGAGGGGGCGCGCTTCGTCTTCGCGCGCAACGCCGGGCACTTGGCGCGTCTCGACGCGAGCGGCGGCACTCAACTCTTGGGCGAGCTCGGGCGGGGGTGGAGCGATTTCGACGCGGCCCCGGGTGCCGATGGCGAGACCCTCTTTGCGGCCATCGACGCATTCGAGGGGCGTTTGTGGACCGGTCGGCTCTCGCTCGGGGGGCGGCTCGAGACCCTCGCCGAAGTCCGCGACGAGGCCTTGCGCGATCGAGAGCGGGTGCGCTTGGTGCCCGACACGCCGCTCGCTTCCGACACGGACTCGGGAGTCGTCGCGGGCAAGGGCCACCACCTCGAGATCTGGAGCCCCTTCGAGTCCGGGGGGCTCGCCTTGCCCCTCGCGGGGGATCCGAGCCGAGCCGAGCTTCTCCCGGTCACGGCCGGCCGGGTCGAGCAGCGATGCCGGCGCATGGGGGCGGCCGTCTGGTGCGCGGAGCTCAACGCCCTTGGCGACCGCTTCGCGGATCCCAGTTTGGAGCTCGGCGAGCGCCGGGCTTTGGTGCAGACGCGGGTGTGGCGACGCGACGCCGCGGGCGAGCGGGTGATCGAGGCCTTCACCTCGACCGCTTGGATCTCGCGCTTGCATCGTTGGTCACACCTCGCCATGTCGAGCACGGGACGGGGGCGCTTGGAGCTTCTTTGGTACGACACGCGCGAAGGCCTGGGCCGCCAAGTCGAGCTGGACCTCGAGAGCGAGACGCGCTTGCGCGAGCGCAGCTATCAGTTCGAGGCGGGGTGGCACGGGGTCGAGCTGGCCCGCGACCCCTCGGCCCTGGCGCGCGGCAAGCCCAGCGCCATCCGCGTGCTCGGCTTGAACCCCGAAGGGCAGCGCATGTTGGATCCCGCCTTTTTGATCGGCGTGGCCGAGCGCCTGGACCCCCAGCTGATCGCTCGCAGCTCGGGACACCAATGGTGGGTGCAGCAGGCGGGGGCGACCGTCTATCGGGAGCATCGCGGCAGCGCGCGCATGCGCGAGCCCACGCTCGCGGGGGTCGAGATGCAGGCCCGCACGCGGATGAACGTGGCGAGCTTGTCCAAGCTGATCACCGCGGTGAGCGTGCTGCGCGAGGTCGAAGCGGGCGGCGTGGATCTCGACGCGGCCCTCGGGGGCGAGCTCGGCGGCGAGGAGGTCGCGCGCGAGCTCGACGGACTGACCTTGCGCGAGCTTTTGGTCCACCGCTCCGCGTGGGTGAAGGACGACTGTGCGCGTGATCTCGAGGGCGACTCGAGCTGCCGCGCCCTGCTCGAG
>JAUIJR010000725.1 GCA_030431075.1 Polyangia bacterium
TTGGCCACCCCTTCGAGCCACAAGTCGAGCAGCTCGTCGTATCGCTCGCCCCGCTCGTAGCAGCGGCTCAACTCGTCGCGCAGCTCGTGGTTGTTGCTGCGCTCCCAGGCCTTCTCGAGATCGACGATGCACTGCTCCCAGTTGCGCGCGCGTCGGGAGGTCTGGGCCCGCGAGCGCTGTGCCTCGCGAAAGTAGTGCTCCGGCAGATCCGGCGAGGCCATGAGCGCGTCGAGAACCTCGGCCGAGTGCTCGACGTAGCGCGCGTCGCGGGCGTGCTTGGCGGCGTCGAGGCGCATGCGCCAGCTCCACTCGGGCGTGTCGACCTTCTTGGGCTGCGCGGCGGCGAGGGCTTCCCACTCGCGCCAGGCCAGCTCGGCCGCTGGCTCCCCCGCGTGCTCGATGGCGATGCTGCGAAAGGCGGCCCCGGCTTGGTCGTACTTCTTCGCCCGGACCAAGGTGCGCGCGCGCAAGAGGCGAAGCTGGCCGTGGTCCGGGTGGTTCGGATAGTCCCGCAGCACGCCGTCCAGGGTGCGCACGGCCTTGACCGCCGCCCAGTAGCCAGCCTTTTCGTCCTCGCCCGTCATGGCGGCTTGGATCCGGGCCCGCTCCACCCGCATGGCCGGCCCTTCGCGGTTGAGCTTCACCGAGAGGGCGTCGCCGAGCAGTCCGCTCGCCCGCTCGTTGAGGGCTTGAGCCTCGGCGCGCGCCTCGCTGCCCTCGGGCGCGGCGCTTTGCCCAGCGGCCAAGGCGGCCAGGGCTCGAGCGAAGTACAGGTCGAGAATCTCGGTGGCGAATTCCTTTCGCCAGATCTTGTCCTCGCGCAGCGCCTCGTGCAGGGCGACCGCCTCGGCCCAGCGGCCGACCTCGGCCAGCGCCGTCGCGCGGATCACCTGCGCGCGTCGTGTACGGATCGGGTCCAGGCCCTTCAAGTCTTCGGTGCGGGCGAGCGCCACCGAGGCCTCACCGCGCGCCAAGGCCTCGGCTGCGCGCGCGAGATCGGTGGGCAAGGCCGCAAGCTCGCGCGGCTCGGCCTCCTCGCTCGGGTCCGGCGCGACGCCCAACTCCATGTCGGGGTCGAGCTCGCTGGCCCAGGGCACGCGCAGGCGACGGGCCGGGGCGAAGGGGTCGCCGGCCTCGGCGTCGCCCGCCTCGACCTCGGTCTGGATCTGGGCGGCGCGCAAAGGCGCGGGCTTTTGCGCACAGGCGATCGGTGAGGCGCCGACGACGCTGACGCCGCACGCGACGCTGAATGCAATCCATGACCCCCTGCGGCGCGACATCGAACCCTGCTCCCTCTTTGTGGCGTAGCACGCGCAACCCCAAACAGCCATTTTCCCGGGCCTTTGGCGCACCCTGCCCGTCACCAGGTGTGCACAGGGTTGCACTGTCAAAACGGCGTTCTTCCGATCTACCCTCCGCCCGTGACGCTACGCAGACCTCCGCACCAGATCGTCGCGACCGTGCTCGGCGCCGGCACCATGGGAGCGCAAATCGCGGCCCATCTCGCCAACGCCGGGGTGCGGACGCACCTGCTCGACATCGTGCCCAAGGACGCGGGCGACGATCCCAAAGCCCGCAACAAGATCGTCGCCGGCGCCGGCAAGGCCCTCCTCAAGGCCAAGCCACCCGCCTACATGTCCAAGGACTTCGCCGCCCGGATCAGCTTGGGCAACTTCGACGACGATCTCGCG
>JAUIJR010000726.1 GCA_030431075.1 Polyangia bacterium
GGGCCGAGTCGCAGCGATTCGCCGCCGACGCGACAGGCGGCCTCGCCTCGCAGCTGCAAGCTGATGACGTACTCGTCGTGAAAGTGGGGGGCTTGATCGGCGGGGCGAGCTGCACCGCGGCACAGGTACAAGAGGTAGCCATCGCCGCCGATGAAGACGGGGGCAGGTGTACGTGTATGTGTGCGTTGGGGGGAGGCTCCCAGCATGAGGGGGACCCTAGCGGATTGCGAGCTTTGTGAGTCTTGCCGCAATTGCGGGCACGAGCGATTTCTCCGCGCTTCACCCCAAGCGCGGCAAAAGACCCGAATTCCGGGCCTTTAGGCGCGCTGTGTGACGATTCCCTCCGCGCGTTGCGCAGCTCGAAGGCCGCAAAGGGCGCTCAGAGGCTAGGGAACAGCGGGGGCGTTATCGCCCTTGGCCGCGAGATCTCCGGTCGCGAAGCGCAGCTTCGAGCTGGCCACACGCAGGTCGATGCTGGCGTTCACCCCCTGCAAGCTGGCGTTCACCCGCTCGGCCTCGGCGTCGAGGATGTCGGTCGTCGTCGCCTCGCCGGCGCGAAAGAGCTCGACCGCCACCCGGTAGGCCTCTTCGGCCGCGGCCACCGCCCGCGCTTGGTGGGAGCTCGCCGCCTGCGCGCGACGCAGCTCGCCGTAGGCCGCGCTGACCTCCATGGCGATGCCGCGCTTGGCCGCGGCGTAGCGGGCCTCGAGCTCGGCGCGGCTGGCCTCGTAGCTCTCGATCTGCGCTTTGGTGAAGATGGCTTGGTTCATCACCCAGCTCAGGCTCACTCCGGCCGACCAGCTCGTACGCCACTGCGAAGAGAGCGGAAAAAAGCGCTGGTTGGGGTTGGCGTGCGTCACCTCGGCGAAGGCGTCGAGGCGCGGGAAGTAGTTCGCACGCGAGGCCTTGATGCCGTAGCTCACCCCGTCGATGGTCTCGCGCAAGGCGGCGAGCTCGATGCGCTGGGCCCAGGCCCGCTCGATGAGCACATCCAAGGCCTCGTCGCCGGCGCGAGGCGGGGGCGTGTCGATGCCCTCGCCGACTTGGTAGCTCGGGGTCTGCGTGCCGGGCTCGCCCATGGTCATGGCCAGCTGGCGCGCGGCCAGGTCACGAAACTCGCGGCTTTGCTCGACCAGGGCCCGCATGCTCTCGACGCGCGCCTCGAGGCGCATGAGGTCGGACTTCGAGGCCACGCCATTTTCGAAGAGCGCCTGCGCATCGAGCTGGCGGGCCTCGGTGTGGGCCAAGCTCTGCTCGGCCGCCGCGAGCTGGGCCAGGGACTTGAGCCAGTTGTAGTAGGCGAGGCGAGCGTCGAGCTCGACACGCAGGCGCTCGGCGTCGCGCTCGAGCTCGGCCGCTTTCATCTGGGCGAGCGAACCTTTGCGGGCCGGCGCCAGCGACAAGGCGTAGTCGCTCAAGGGCACGGCCAAGCTCGCCTGCAGCGAGTACTGGTTCAGCGGGTTTTCGAACTGCGTGTCGGCGGCCCCGACCAAATTCATGTCTTGGTCGTAGATGCACTGGGCGATGGCCGGGACCCCGAGCGAGGGGTCGCAAGGCGCAGCCACGATCAGCCCCGGGGTCTGGGCCCCCACGATGGCGCCGCTCCCAAAGGCGACCTCGGTCGGCGACAAGCGGGTGTAGCTCGCGCTCGCTTTCACCTGCGGCAAGAACTGGATCATCGTCTGAT
>JAUIJR010000218.1 GCA_030431075.1 Polyangia bacterium
GAGGGTCTGCAAGATCTGATCGAGCTCGGCGGTCTGCTCACGCGGCACCCGTCGACGCTCGCGCTGCAGCACGTCGCGCAGCACCGAGCCCTGCTCGCGCATGCGGTCGAGCAGCGGACGCCGGCGCACGACATCGAGGCGCGGAAGCTCGGTCTCGCCGCGCTCGTCGAGTTGCCCGCGAGGCACGAGCTGATGCCCCAGATTGTCGAGGGTGTAAAGCGAGGCCCGGGTCACACGACCCGACTCGCGCAAGGTCCCCACCAGCGCCTCGATGGCCTCGCCTTCTTCGATGACGTTGAGCAGGCGAAAACGCAGGCGCCGCAGCATGCGACGCAGCACGAAGCGGTCGCGCATCAGCCAGCTCTCGATGCGCGACTCGAGTTCTTGGCGCACCGGGTCGATCAGGACGATCACCGCGTAGGAGGCCACGGCGATGTTGAAGATGAACAGGGTGTTGCGGCCCGCGACGTTGTCGGGGATCCACAGCAACAAGAGCGCGTACATGCCCGAGACGGCGATCACCAGCAGGGCCAAGATCAAGATCCGGCTCAGCAGCTCGGGCAGGTCCAACAAGCGCTCGCGCAGCAGGGTCTGCGCGACGAAGTACAAGTAGGTCGCGGTGACGATGGGGCCGATGGCCGGGATGACCGGCGAGCCCAAGGCGATGGCCACGACCGTCGCGTAGAACAAGTAGCGCATGCGCGGCGCGGTGGCCGTGCCCTCGGCCGCCCGGGCCGCGCGCCAAAAGCGAGAGCCGGCGAGCAACAAGCCCAGCACCACGTAGGCGTCGAGGCCCAAGCTGATCCAGCGCCAGGGGGTCTCGTTGACGAAGCCCTCGCCCGCCGGCGAGCGCCCGAGCAGCACGAAAAAGGCGCTGGCGTGGGCGAGGAGCACGGCCGCCAACAACAAGGTGGCCAAGCGACTGCGCGGGACGTCGACGTTGGGGACGAAGCTCGAAAAGCAGCGGTTGGCCGTGTAGGGCAAGACCAAGCTGATGGTCTGCGCGCCCCAGCCAAAGAGCGCGACGCCGGAGAACTCCCAAAAAAAGCGGGCCAGGTGAAACAGGCCCAAGTTCACGCAAAAGACCGCGAACAAGACGAACTCGTCGCGGCTGCGGTCGCGCAAGACCACGCCCATCCCGATGGCGATGGCGACCGTCGCGGCCAAGAGCGACGGCAAGCTTCCGTAGAGGGTTCCCAAGGTGTCCTGCGGCCCGTGATTGTACGGGCGGGCGGCAGGCCTGCCGAACCCGCGGTGCACGCTGCGTCGTCGGCTTCCACACTCTCTCGCTGGCCGCCGTTTCGGCCGCCTTTTTCGGCCCTCGCCCCAAAGCTGGCAGGCTGCGTTCATGCGCCGCCTTCGCGTGCCCGTGGCCGTGGCTTTCCTCGTGTGGGGGGGCGTCGGATGTGCAGCGTCGCCGGCGATGCTGGCGCCCATGTTCATGCCGCAGCCGCAGCCCTTGAGCTACGCGATCCCCACCGACGAGGGGGCGCAGTACGTGCTCGTCGAGGCCAAGAAGGGCACGGCGGATCCGCAGCTCAAGCGGCGCTGGGAAAAGAAGGCCGACGAGGCCTGCAAGGGCGAGTTCGTCGTGCTCTCCGAGAACCAAAGCCAGCGCAATCAGGGGGGCCGCATGGTCTTCAAGATCTACGAGGGCTACGTGCGCTGCGTGAACCCCGAGGCCAACGAGAGCCTCGAGCTGGCCGAGCGCTCCTGAGCCGGGCCGCGAAAAGCGGGTGAATTCGGGCCTGCGCGGCGAGGCGCGGCGCACCCACATTGGACCCTTGGCCGCGCCCGGGCGCAGCTGGCACAATCGTCGGGCATGGCCTCTCCGCAGATCGACAACGATGCTCGCGCGCAGTCCCTCGCTCGCGCCATCGCCTCGGACATTCAGCTCTACAACAAGCAGAAGATCGAAGAGGGCCTTACCAACGACACCTTCTTCGCCACCTTGGACGAAGAGATCAAAGAGGGTCGTGACCTCTTCCGCTCGCGCGTGACGCCCGACATCTACCGGAAGAATTTCTTCGACCGTGCGATCGTCGACCGCGTCATCAAGCCGATGGCCGCGCTCAAGACCTCGATCTGGTAGCGCCGTCCTCGACGGCGGTGGGTACTTCTCTGGGCGATCCCGCGGGCCGCGTCAGCGTCGAGCTCGGCGAGAGCTTCGCCGGCGCGCGCGTCGATCGGGCCGTGGCCGACGCGCTCGATGCCGCTGGGCACCCCGTCTCGCGCAGTCAGCTGCAGCGCTCCTTCGCCAGCGGCGAGGTGCAATGCGAGGGGCGGCCACTCAAGCCCAGCACGCGTGTCGAGGGCACGATGCGCGTCGAGGTGCAGCTGCCCACGGCCGCGCCTTTGGCCCGGGCCTTTCCCGAGGACCTCGCGCTGAGCGTCCTGTTCGAGGACGAGGCGATCTTGGTCGTCGACAAGCCGCCCGGCATGGTGGCCCACGTGTCCGTCGGACATGAGCGCGGGACTTTGGTCAATGCGGTGTTGCATCACCTCGGCGTCGGGGCCGAGGAACTCCCGGTGGTCGAGGGCAATCCAGGGACGCGGCCGGGTCTCGTACATCGCCTCGACAAAGACACCTCGGGGGTCATGGTCGTGGCCAAGACGGTCGAGGCGCTGCGCACTTTGGCCGAGGCCTTCTCGCGCCACGACATCGATCGTCGCTACCGTTGCTTCGTGCGCGGGGTGCCGGGCTTCGAGGACAAGCGGGTGGCGACGGGGCACGCCCGCGATCCCAAGGACCGTCGTCGCTTCGCGCCCGTCAAAGGGGCGAAGCGGCGGGCCATCACCCGCTTTCGTCGCGTCGCGCGCTGGGAGAAGTCGGCCGAGCTGACGGCCGAGCTCGAGACCGGCCGCACCCACCAGATCCGCATGCACGCGCGCTTTTTGGGTCACCCGATCTTGGGGGACCTGCTCTACGGTCGAGAGGCGCGCGACCCCAAGCTGCGCGCGGCGAGTGACCTGGCCGGGCGACAGGCCCTGCACGCCGAGCTGCTCGGCTTCGACCACCCGCTCAGCGGCGAGCGCGTGCGCTTCGAGAGCCCGCTGCCGGCCGACTTGGCCGCGATGCGGGCCGCGCTGGTCTGAAGCGTCGTGCTCAGTCGGCTTCGAAGCCGGCGCCTTTGTGGGTGCCGTCGCAAAAGGGCTTGTTGCTCGACTGGCCGCAGCGGCACAAGGCGAGCTTCTCGCCGCGCCAGGCGACCTGGCCGGCGCCGTTGTGGAGCGTGACCTTGCCGCTGAGCAGGAGGGGGCCGTTTTTGGCGCGGCGGATCTCGAGCAGGCCGCCGGGGGCATCGAAGCCGGGGCCGCGTTCGCCGACGGCACCCCGGTCGACGAAGCCGCCCGCTTCGTGGCTGTTGTCGCAAAAGGGCTTGTTCTTCGAGAGGCCGCAGCGGCAAAGGGCGGCGCGCCACTTCACGCCGGCCATGTCCTCGCTCGCCCCATCGATCTGAAGATCTCCGCGCAGATACAAGGGGCCGTTGTTGGCGACGTGCACCGTATTCGCCGGGGCCGGGGCTTCGCTCGGCGCGCCCTTTTTCGAGATGTGGACCAAGGCGCCCGAGGGGCAGCGCTCGACGACGTCGACGACTTCGTCGTCGCTCGCCGCGTCCGGGCGGCACCAAGGCTCGCGCCCCGAGGTGAACAGCTCGTTGTCGGCGCGGCCACACTCACCGACGTGAATGCACAAACGACGATCCCAGGTGACCTCGTAGTTCTCGCCCGCGTAGCGCTTGATGTCCTCGCTCATGCAGGGAGCCTAACGCGAAGGCGCCCGACTTCACGCGGCTCCCCGTCCCCTGTCCCTTTTCGCTACCCTGCGGCCATGCTCGAACGCAGCACGCAGTTCCAGCGCCTGGAGGCCCCGGGGCTGGTCCACGGCTTCACCACCCGCCTCGGCGGTGTGAGCGAGGGAAGCTTCGCGAGCTTGAACGTCAGCGCCAAGCGAGGCGACGCGCCGGCGCGTGTCGAAGAGAATCTGCGGCGGATCTGCGAGGCCGGTGGCTTCGCCCGAGACCGCCTCGCCCGGGTTCGGCAGGTCCATGGCCGCGTGGCCGTGGCCGTCGATGCTTTGGGTCCCGAGGTCGAGGCCGACGCGATCTGGATGGGGGCCGAGCACGCGCCGGCCGTAGTCTCGGTGACCACCGCCGACTGCGTGCCCGTCTTGATCGTCGAGCCCGCAGCTCGCCGCGCCGCGGCCATTCACGCGGGATGGCGCGGCGTCGTGGCGGGCGTCGTGCCGGCCACCCTCGAGGCGATGGGGGCTTCGGCCCAAGACTGCCTGGCTGCGATCGGCCCCTGCATCGAGCTGGCCGCCTTCGAGGTCGGTGAGGAGGTTGCGGCGCACTTCGACGCGCGCTTCGTCTCGCGGGATCACGGGCCCAAGCCGCACGTGGACCTCGTCGCGGCCGTGCGGGCCCAGCTCGAGGGGGCGGGGCTCGCGGCCGAGCGCGTGGAGCGAGTCGGGGGGTGCACGCACGCCAACCCCGAGCGCTACTTCTCGTATCGACGCGACGGCGCGAGCACGGGTCAGGCCCTGAGCTTCGTGGGCTTCATCGACTGACGCGCGGGCCGGATCGGATCGCAGACACGAAAAAGCCCCGCGGGGGCGGGGCCTTTGTCTGCCGTACTCGAAGCTCGAGACGGGCGCAGGGATCGGATCGGAGGGGCTACTCGCCTTCTTTGGCGGGGGCGGCCTCTTCGGTGCCCGCACCCATCTTCGAGTACTTGTCGGCCAAGTCGCTCTCTTTTTTCTCGGAGAACATACCGACGAGCGAGAAGATGATGATGTAGGCGAAGAAGGCGGCGAAGCCACCCATCATGACGATCTGCGCAATGGAGGCGGGCTGGGTCAGCTTCGGCTTGCTGGCGTCGACTTCCCACTTGTTATCGGCGATCTCGGATGCAGACATCGGTTTGGCTCCTGGTGCGGCCCGCGTTGGGGGGGAGGGGATTGTGCCCTTTGGGCGCTTTGCGCGGGCTCCGCGGCTTCGAACGGTAGCACGCTGGCCCCGATCTTCACAACGGCCCGGCGGACCATTTTCGGCCGGCCTCAGCCGGCCTGGCGCATCTCGAGGCCGTAGGCCGGCAGGATCTCACCGGTCAGGGCTTGGAGCTGCGCGCGCGCTTTGAGGTACTCGATTCGCGCGCTCAGCGCGCTGCTCTGGGCCGTCTGGAGGGCGTCGATGCGGTCGAGCACGTCGTAGCTGGTGGAGCGACCGACGTTGAAGCGCGCCTCTTCGGCGCGGAGGTTCTCCTCGGCCAGCTCGACGCTGATCTCGGCGACCTCCATGCGCTTTTGGGCGCTGCGGATCCCGTTGGCCGCGCGGATCACCGAGGTCGTGATGGTCTGCCGCACCTGCTCGAGGGCGGCTTCGGCCTTGCGGACCTCGGCCAAGGTGCGCTGGTGGTTGCCCCGGGCCGTGCGATTTTGGACGTTCCAGGTCAAGTCGAGGGCGCCGCTGACCGTGTACTCGGCGAAGATGCCGTCGCGCCCGACGTCCTCGTTGACGAAGTTGCGAAAGGCTTCGCCCCAGCTGCCGCGCTGCTGCGGGGTGCCGGTCGAGGGATCGGCCGCGGTGTCGACCGAACGACCCTGCGGCGAGAAGGTGCCGGTGAAGTCGAGCTGCACCAAGCGCTGGTTGGCGGCCTCGAGCTCGTCGAGGCGGCGGCTCGACAAGGCCAGCTGCAGCTGACGGACCTGGGGATTGGCCTGCATGGCCATGTCCACCGAGGCGTCGATGTCCACGGGCTCCGGCTCGAAGCGCTCAGGGTCGGTGCTGGGATCGAGACCCAGCATCACGCGATCTTCGAAGTCTTCGCCGAGCAGCACCCGCATGTTCAAGCTCGCGTCGAGCAGGGTGTTTTCGGCCAAGATGACCTCTTGTTCGCGGGTGGCGAGGGCCTGCTCGACCGCCTTGAGGTCCACGGGGGCCAAGCGCCCGGCGTTGACCTGGGCGCGCGTACGCTCGAGCTGCGCTTTGGCGAGCTCGACGCTGCGGTGCTTGTTGGCCAGATCGCGCGAGGCGAAGAGCAGGTCCCAGTAGGCGCTGACCAGGTCGCGCACCGTGTTTTGGGCGGTGACTTGGGCTTGCGACTCGGCTTGGGTGGCGGCCAGGCGCGCGCGCTCGATCTGCACCTTGTTGTACTTGATGCCCACACCGCGCAGCAGCGGGTGCGTAAAGGTCAGCCGCGGCGTGATCTGGTAGGCGGCTAGCGTGGTGGATCCGAGCTCGGGCTGAATGAAGCTCAGCGGCTGGTCCGACAAACTGCGTTGCACGTCGAAGCGAAGATCGATGCGACCGCCGGTCTCCAGCTGGCGGCCGACGCCGAAGTAGCCCGACAAGGTGCGCGTGCCGGTGTTGAAGATGAAGACCGAACCGCGAGGCGTGCTCTCTTGGATCGAGCCGGCGATGCCCGCCGTGATCACCACATCGAAGGCGCCTTGGGCCGACATGACGCTCGACTCGGAGACCTCGACATCCATCAGCGCGGTGGAGAGGTCGATGTTCTCGGCCAGGGCCGCGTTGAGGGCCTCGGACAAGGAGAGCTCTTCGCTGGCGAAGGGGAGATCGTACTCGACGTCGAGGCGCTCGCCCAAGGCCGCGGTGTCGCCGGGCGTGGGCGCGACGGTGGGCGCCGGGGCGGCGACGGCCGGCGGCGTGCTCGCGGTGCCCGCGCGCTCGTCCGGCGGGGGGTCTGCGGCCGGCGGCGCAAAGCCCAAAAGTGGACCCAACGAGCCCCACAAGATGGTGGAGATAAGCGTCGTCACGCGGCGTCGGCCTGATAGCGCCCAGCCCGCAGGGGGTCAAGCGACCCTTGGATGCATTACACGCTCTTGATGTTTCGCGTCACTGCGCCATGCGCGCGATTCGCGGGGGTCAAGCGAGAGCCCGGTCCTCCTGCACAGTCTGTAAGCTGGCCCCAAAGGTCCCGTTGGCGGAAGCGAGGACCGGAGTTTGATCGCCGCTGTGAGCTTGCCGAACGCATCCGACATGACCGCGCTGGTCGGAGACGATGCCGAGGCCGACCGCGAGCGGGCCTGGGTCGATGCCGCCCGCGACGGGGACATGGACGCCTTTCGTCGCCTCTACGATGTCCACGCCGGTCGCATCTATCGCGCCGTGCTCATGCCCTTGGTCCGCGACCCGCATCTGGCCGAGGACCTCTTGGCCGATACCTTCGTCAAGGCGCTGGAGTATTTGCCGCGCTTCGAGTGGAAGGGGCGCGGATTTGGACCCTGGTTGTCCCGGATCGCGAAGAACCTCGCGCTCGATCATCTGCGGCGCAAAGGGCGCTTTGCCGCCTGGCCAGAGGGGCTCGAGCAACAGCTCCCGACGCCGGGAGAGCAGGGGGCCGAGTCCTTGTTGGGTCGCTCCGAGCTCTCCGAGTTGATCGGGGAGCGCATCGAGCTGTGCGTGCGCTCGCTCAATCCGCGCTACCAAAAGGTTTTGCGCCTTCGCATGTTCGAGAAGCGACCCCGCGCCGAAGCGGCCGAGGCCCTCGAGGTCTCGGTGGGCACGCTCGACGTGCTCTTGCATCGCGCCTGCAAGGCATTCCGCCGCGAGTACGTGGCACGCTGGGGCGGACAGAGCCCCGAGGAGATCTTCGAACCATGAGCCCCCGATCCCACGCCGACCTTTCGCCGCACGATGCGGAGCGGATCGCCGCCGAGCTGGCCGCCTTGGGTGAGCCCGAGCTCGAGGCCGATGAGCTCGCATCGCTGACCGACGAGGCCGACACGGACTTGGCCTTTGTCGAGGGCCTGCGAGAATTCGCCGAGCCCCTCGCGCCTCGAGTCGAGCTCGAAGCGCTCGCGTCGCGTCGGGTTTGGTCGCGCGTGCGTAGCCGGGTCCCGGGCGCGCGCGGAGCCGGCTTCATCGCGGGCGGCGTGCTCTTGGCGGCCGCAGCCGCCTTGTTGGTCCTGGTACTTCGGCCCGATGGCTCCGACTCCGGGGAGGCGCGCGAGGCCGCGTTGGCCTTGCGCGCACAAGCCCACGCCGGCCTCGAGGCTCTGGGCGTCGACACGAAGCCCGGCGCCGACGCGGCGCGCGTACGCGGCTGGCTCGGGCGCAGCGGCGAAGGAGATCGCGGATGAGTCGCGGCCTCGCTCGCGTCCGGACTTGGGCCGCGACCGTGAGCGTCGCGTGTCTCGGTGTGCTCGCGGCGGGGTGCGAAGACTCGCGTCCGGCGGGACCCGACGCGCGGATCGAGCTGTACAGCCCGGTGCTCGCCGCCGAAGACGGCGCCCGCGAGGCCGAGCGCGCCTACCTCGGCGAGATCTTGCGGGCCCATGAGCAGGCCGACGCGGCCTTGGCCGCGGGCGACGAGGCGAGCGCGCGAGCGCGCCTGGCCGAGGCCTTGGCGCACCCCGTCGCAGCGGGTGATCGCGCCGCCATCGTGCGCCTGGATCTCGCGGCGCGTTATGGTGAGCTGCAGACCCCGGACGCCGACGGTGCGTCCGAGACCATTCGCATGTTGGAGCCCCTGTTGGCCATCGACCAAGCTTTGCCGATCGACTCGGCCACCGCCCGCGCGCTCGTCGTGCTCGGTGACGCCGCCTCACGCGTCGACGATCATGCGCTTGCGGCCGGGAGCTACGCGCGCTCGGTGCGGGTCATGTCCAAGCTGCGAAGCCTCGAAGCCGAGCGCCTCGGTCTGGGCGATGCCGACGCCAAGGAAGGTGCACGATGAAGCGGGGGGCGAAGTGGCTCTGGATCTGTGTGGCCGCGGGCTTGGCTCCGGCTTGCACGACCCAAAGCGGCACGGGCACGGCGACGGTCACACCCGGAGAAGACGCTCGCCCCGACGCGCCCGAGGGACGCAGCGAGGGCGACTCGCGTGACGAGCTCGAGGCGCGGATGCACAAGCTCGTCGCCGAGCAAAAAGCCCGCGTCGAAGCGGCCAGCGGGAGCGCAGCCGCCTGCGAGGACCTGTGTTCCTTGGCCACCAGCATTTGCGGCGTGCG
>JAUIJR010000219.1 GCA_030431075.1 Polyangia bacterium
GCGGTCGGCCAGCTCGAGCGCCTCGTCGTGGTGTTTGAGGCGCAGTTGGGCGGAGCCCAAGTCGGCGGTCAGCCCCGCCGTGAGCGGACAAAAGTCGAGGGGCTCGGCCATCTCCAAGGCGGCGCGCGTCAGGGCCTCGCTCTCTACGAAGCGCCCGGCCGTCGCGTTCGCGTGGGCGCGCGCGAGGATGCTGCGCACCTCGAAGACTTGCTCGCGGATCTCCGGGGCCGGCAGGGGCTCGTCGCGGGTCAAGCCCTCGAGGTCCTCGCAGCGGGCGAGGGCGGGGAGGGCATCGACCATGTCGATGGCGCGCTCGACGACGGCGGCGTCGGCCTCGGCCAACAAGTCGCTGCTGGCTTGCAAGGAGAGGCGCGCGCGCTGCAGGCAAGCCAAGCGCAGATCCATGGCCTCGCTCGACTGCTCTTTGCGCAGGTTCGTCGCCTCGCAGTTGTCCTCGTAGCTCGCGCTCCACTGCGTCGCGTAGGCGTCGAGGCGCGTGCGCACGCGGGCGGCCGTATCGGCGGCGTAGGGCAGCTTCGTCGACTCGATCTGCGTCGCGATCTGCGCCGCCCGGTCGGGGTCCCAGATCCCTTCGAGTTGGGCGGCGGCGCCCGAGCAGCTCGCGGCGCGCTGGGTCCCCCAAGTCGCCAGGCCCCCGGCGAGGCCAGCCGCGCCGAGCAAGGCGCCCGCGGCCATGACCCGCTTGCGCGTGCGATGCGGGTCGCGGTCGAGCTCGGCCAACAAGGCGTCCATCGACGCGAAGCGCTCGGCGGGGTCTTTGGCCAGGCCGCGGGCCAAGGCGCGCGCGACCCAACGCGGCATGCCCAAGTTCGTGGGCAGGGGGGCGGCCTCGTCGTTCAAGGTGGCGGTGGCCATCTCGACGACGGTGGTGCCGCCAAAGGGGCGTCGGCCGGCGAGGGCCTCGTACAAGGCCACACAAAAGGCGAACTGATCCGTGCGCGCGTCGGTGACCGTCCCGCTGAATTGCTCGGGCGCCATATAGGCGGGGGTCCCGGCGATGCGCCCGTCGGTGGGGCCGGCGAGCAGCGAGCCACGTTGCCCGGTGGGAAGCGAAGCGCTCGAGCTGGGCGGCGGCCCAGGCTTGGCTTCGCGGGAGAGCTGCGCGATGCCGAAGTCGACGACGCGCGGGCGTCCTTCGAGATCGAGCAAGACGTTCTCGGGCTTGAAGTCGAGGTGGATCAGGCCGGTGGCGTGGGCGGCCGCGAGGCCCCGGCCCGCGGCGACGAAGCGGGCGACGATCTCGCTCCAGGGGCGGGACTCGGCCGCGAGCCAGCTCGCCAAGGTGCCGCCTTCGAGGCGCTCCATCGCCATGTAGACGCGGCCTTGGTGCGTGCCGACGTCGTAGACGGGGACGACGTTGGGATGTGAGACGCGGGCCATCGCTTGGGCCTCGGCCAGCAGCTGCTCGGGTTCGACCTCGCCGAGCAGCACCTTGATGGCCAAGCGGCGATCGAGCTCGGGATCGTAGGCGTCGTAGACGGCCCCCATGCCGCCGCTGCCGAGCACCCCCAAGATGTGGTGCCGCCCGATCCGACCCTCTAATGGCGCGCTCGAGCGCGGCGGCGCACCGGCGCCGGCAACCCGGGTCGCCGCCTCCGAGGGCGCCGCGACGGTCGGACGCTCCGAGGCCTCGGGGGGCCTGGCTCGGAGCGTTTCGTCCGTCGAAGCCGCGAGCGCATCGCGCTGTGAGGAGCTCAGCTCGGCCACGGAGGCGCGAACGCTAGCACGAAAGCGCGCGTTCGCGCGCCCCCGAGCTCGCTAAACGAGGAGCCGGCCGGCGGGCAGGCTGGGCCGCAACTACACGCCCTCGGCCATCGCCCATGCGCGCAGCTTCATGCGGGCGAAGTGGAGCTTCACGCCGACGTTGGCGACGCTGATGCCGAGCCGGTGCGCGATGTCTTTGTAGGAGGCGCCGGCCAAGCGCAGCGAGAGGGCGTCGCTGGTGGTGCTGGGCAAGCGCCCGAGGGCCTCGTGCAGCCATCGTTGCCGCTCTCGTTCGAGCAGCTCGGACTCGACGCAGCTCGCGTCCGCGAGGGAGGGGGGCAAGCTGGCGAGGACACGCGCGCGTCGGGCTGCACTCGCACCGCGGCGATGGGCGATGCCCAGCAGGTAGCTGCGCATCGATCCTTCGCCTCGGTAGTTCGGCAAGGCGCGCCAGATGGCCAACCAGATCTCTTGGTAGAGGTCCTCGGCTTCGGCCGCCGAGGGGGCGTAGCGACGCGCGACGCGGCGGAGCTCCCGTCGGTAGCGCCGCTCGAGGCCTGCCCGCTCGTCCTCGGAAGACGTGGGCGCGATGCACGGGCGCGGAGCGTTCGCCGGAGGCAAGCCTCGGTATTGCGTCGCCGCCGGCGCAGCCAGGGCCTCCAAGATGCGCTCGAACTCGCGGCGCAGTTGGGGCAGCTCCGAACTCGGGCGCTCGCCCCCGATCGTTCGCGCGCGCAGCTCCTCGAACTCGAAGCCGAGCGCTTCGAGCTCGCCGCGAAGTCCCATCGCGTCGACCTCGTCGAACCAGGACCACATCGCCTCGCGAGCGCCAACCTCTGGGGGCGGGCGGTTGTAGCCGGCGGCCGGCCGCGCCTGCAGGTGCGCGAGTTCTTCGACGAGCGCGGCACTTCGAAGCGCGAGCTGCCTTTGCTGCGCCGTGCAGCCGCTCAGGTCGGGCAAGTGATCGACGGAGAGATGCACCGTCGCGGGGCGAAGGAGCGCCGAGGCCAGCTCCCGCCGCGTCGCCCCAAGCAGGGCCGAGCCGGCGACGCCGCTCATGGCGATCAGGGCCGGCGTGACGGCGAGGATGGCGAGGGAGACGGCGCCCAGGGCCAGGTAGGCGCCCACACCGACCTGCGCGCTCCCAGCCAGGCGCGGAGCCCAGGGCCAAAAGACATAGAAGAGGGCGAGGGCGCTGCCCACCACCAGCCAGCCGCGACGCGTCGAGACCCCCGTGTCCACGGCCCGAGCATAGCTTGCGATCGGAAGGCGCGCGTGCGTCGAACTCGCCACGACTTTCTTAAGGCGCATCGCGGCGCTTTTTCTCGATTAACAAAGTCGCTCGCCGGCGCGACTGACCCTGTGAATCGAGATGCCGGACGCCGCGAAATTCCCCCGAGTACGAGATGCGCTCCCCCGGATGGCGGTCTTGGGCCTGCTTTTGGATCTGCTGGCGATGCAGGTCGCCTTTCGCCTGGGCTTCGAGCTCTTTCGACGCCTCCACCCGGCCTTGGGACGCTCGCTGCTGGGCCGCGACATTCGCACGCCCTTCGAGATCCCGGCGATGGGGCTCGCGGTCATCGTCGGGGCGGCGCTGCTCTTGCCCTGGCTACGCCGCTTCGTGGCCGGAGAGGGCTTGGCCGCCTCGGGCTTGGCCGCCCCGCGCGAGCGCCGGGCCTGGGGCGGGGCGGCGGTGGCCCTCGGCGTGTCGATGCTCGTCGCCGGCTCGATGCTGCTCGCCGCGCCCCGGCTCGTCATGGAGGCCTTCGAGGGCTTGGGCATGCGCGACCGAGACGACCTCTTGCTCTTCGTCTTGGTGGTCGCGCCCATCTACGCGGCCTTGATGGAAGAGCTCATCTACCGCGGCGTGATCCAAGGCGTGGCCTCGCGGGTCGACAGGGCTTGGGGGCCGCTGGCGGCCATGCTCGCCTTTGCGCTCATCCACCTCTACCAAGGCTGGGTCGCCATGATCGTCTCGGTGCTGCCGGTGTCGCTGGTCTTCACGCTGCAGCGCCGCCGCTTTCCCAGTATTTGGCCCCTCGTCTTGGGCCACCTCGTCATCGACCTGCTCTTGTTCGTCGGGATCTTCGAAGCGCGCGAGCAGCCCGAGGCGCAGCTGTGGATCGGTACAGGAGGGCTTTGCCTCGGTCTCGCGCTGCTCTTCGGCTCGCGGCGGGTGGGGCGAGAACTCTGGGCCGAGTTGGGGATCTGGGCGCGCGAGTTCAGCTGGGCGGGGGCCCGGCGCCATCTGCCGTGGACGCTCGTGCTGGTCGCCTGCGTCACGCCACAGCAGATGCTGATCGGCCATTTGGGCTTGCCCCTCGTGATCGCCTTGGCCATCGTCCTCGCTGCAGTCGCAGTCCTGCGTCGACGACGAAACGCGCGGCCGGATCCCGACCGCGCGTAGCGAGAGTTGAAGCCTCGAGGCCGGGCCCTACTTATCGTCTTTGGCCCACAGGTCGCCGCTGAAGGCGAAGCCGAGGGCAAGGGTCGGGATGGCTTGGCTGCGATCTTGTCCGGTGCGGTAGCGGTGCTTCACGTGCCACTGCGAGATCAACAAGATGGTGGGCTTGTTGAACTTGGCCCCGGGGTGATCGAAGAAGGTGTAGGCGAGCAGGGGCCCGATGCGGAACATCGGCCCGTTGGGATCCACGCGCGCCTCACCGACCTCGTAGTGCTTGTCGGCGAAGAAGGCCTTGGTGGTCGTGGCGCGCACACCCGCCGTCAGGCCGAAGTCGCTGAGGTAGAGCAGGTCCGAGTCGTTGACCAGGGTCCAACCCTCGTTGGGGGTCATCGCGTCGATGCGCACGTCGTAAAAGACGTCGTTTTGTCCCTGCAGCTTGTACTGACTCCAAAAGACGTTGGTGTCGCTGCGGATGGCGATGGGGCCGGCCTTGGCTTGGACCAGGGCGCCGAGCTCGAGCTGGTGTCCGTAGGTCGCGTAGTTGCGTCCGCGGTCGGCGTCGTTGGCCAGGGTCGACTCGGAGTGATCCGCGTAGGGCGAGTCGTACGAGCGCATGTACTGGAAGGTGCCGAACCAGCCCATGAAGCCGTAGGTCGCGCGCAGTCGCAAGATCGTGAGCGGCTGGTACTGCACCACCGCGGCCAAGCGCGCGATGGCGGGGCTGGCCAAGACGTTGGCGAAGACCGCGACGTTCGACTGGTTCCACAAAGGCGAAGCCTTGTCGTAGAGGCGGCGCTGGTAGCCCAGCCAAAAGCGCTCTTCGAGGCCGAGCGGATTGTAGCGGCCCGCCGTCAACGAGAGGTAGGTCAGGCGATGGCGCGCGGGTAGGGCATTGGCGTCCGGAGTCGAGCTCGCGCCGGGCCCGGGCAAGATGGGGTCTTTTTTGGCATCGCCACCGCCGATGCTCGCAGAGGCCTCGGCCGAGGCTTCGCCTTCGGCGGGCTCGGGGTCGGCGGCGGGCTCGGGGTCGGCGGGCGGCTCGGCGTAGGGGTCTTCGGCCGGCGGCTCGGCGTAGGAGTCTTCGGTCGGCGGCTCGGCGTAGGGATCCGCGGCCGCTGCGTCTCCCGCGTCTCCCGCATCTCCCAGATCGGCCGAGGCATCGACCGCGTCCGTGGCCGGATCATCGGCCGGATCATCGGCCGGAGGCGGCGGGGGTCCAAAGGCTTGGGCTTCGGGAGCGACGAGGCCGAGCGCGGTAAGGAAGGCGAGGGGGAGGGCGATTTTCAGCTTCACGGGAGCCTTTCGATGCACACGAGTACGACGACGGCCACCGCGGGCGACCGAACACAGCGCGCGGATCATCGCGGGCATGGCTCCAGCCTGTCAATACGCGCGAAGCACGGGCATAATCCCGGCCGTGACCGATATTTCCTTCGCACGAGACCTCAAGTCCCTGGTGCGCGGCGCCAAGCGAGTCGTCGTGGTCGGCCCCAAGCGAAACTTTTCGGCCCGGCGATTCCCCAAGCTTTTGGGGAAGCGCCTCGACGATCTCGTGGTGGCCCTGGCCAAGGGCGTCTCCCCGGGGCGCATGGGCAGCTCCGATTCCACTTTGACCGGCGTGGGCAAAAAGCCCGAGGCCGTCGCCGTGGGCGTCTTGCCCGACTCCGTCTCCCGTCACAACAGCCCCTCGCGGGCTGAATCCATTCGCCGCGTGGTCTCCTCGTTGGCGGGCGCGAAGGGCAAGACCTCGATCATCTTGATGCTCGACGAGGCCGAGCACGCGCTCGCGGCCGTCAACGCGGTGGGGCGGGCCTATCCGACCTACTCGGCCAAGACCTCCTCGGGCAGCAAAGAGCGCGTGCAGATCTTGGCCGTCGACGCCAAAGGCACGGTCATCGAGATCCCCGAGCTCGCGCGCACGACCATGGAGGTCGGCCGCCAGTGCGCCGAGTTCGTCGACACCCCGCCGACCGATCTCAACCCCGAGGCCTACTCCGAGCGCGCCCGCACCATGCTCGAGGCCATCGAGGGCGTGACGGTCGAGGAGATCATCGGCGACGAGCTGCTCGAGCACGGCCTGGGCGGCATCCATGCCGTGGGCCGCTCGGCCGTCAAGCCGCCGCGCATGATCCTCGCGACCTACACCCCCGAAGAGCCCAAGAGCCACATCGCCTTGGTCGGCAAGGGCGTCGTCTACGACACCGGCGGCCTCAACCTCAAGGTCGGCGGCCACATGTACACGATGAAGTGCGACATGGGCGGCTCGGCCGCGGTGCTCGGGGCCTTTTGCGTGCTCGCCCAACACGGCTGCGCGCACAAGGTCACCTTGATCATGTGCATCGCCGAGAACGCGATCGGCCCCAACAGCTACAAGCCCGACGACGTCTTGCACATGCACTCGGGCAAGACCGTCGAGATCAACAACACCGACGCCGAGGGGCGCTTGTTGCTGGCCGACGGCGTCAGCTGGGCGGCGCACGAGCTCGAGGTCGACGTCGTCTTCGACGCCGCGACCTTGACCGGCGCGCAGCTCATCAGCTTGGGCACCTTGCACGCGGGCATCTGCTGCAACGACGACGAGCTCGAAGCCACGGTGCTCGCCGCGGGCACGCGCTCGGGAGATCTGTGCCACCCCTTGTTGTTCGCGCCGGAGTTCTTGCAGTCGGAGTTCCGCAGCACCATCGCCGACATGCGCAACTCGGTGGCCAACCGCATGAACGCCCAGACCTCCTGCGCCGGGCAGTTCGTCTACGCCCACATGGAGGACACCAAGGCCAAGTGGTGCCACGTGGACCTCGCCGGCCCCGCCTTCCCCAAAGATCGCGGCACCGGCTACGGCGTGGCCCTTCTCTCGCAGGCCATCCTGGACATGGCCTGAGGCCATCGGAGAGCCTTGCTTCGCATGAGCGAAGCGCACGAAGACGAAGACCGGCCGGGCGCACTGGCCGGTCTTCGCGTTTTGGAGCTCGGCCAGCTGATCGCGGGGCCCTTCGCCACCGCTTTGTTGGCGAGCTTCGGGGCCGAGGTCATCAAAGTCGAGGCGCCGGGCCAAGGCGACCCCCTGCGCCGCTGGCGGACCCTGCACGAGGGGACCTCCTTGTGGTGGCGGCAGATGTCCCGCAACAAGCGCTCGATCGAGCTCGACTTGCGCCGCCCCGAGGGGCAAGCGGTGGTGCGCCGTCTGGTGGCCGAGGGCTTCGTCGACGTGATCGTCGAGAACTTTCGGCCCGGGCGCCTCGAAGCCTGGGGGCTGGGCGAGGCCGAGCTGCGCGCCTTGAACCCGCGCCTGATCATGGTGCGCGTGAGCGGCTGGGGCCAAGACGGCCCGCGGGCCAAAGACCCGGGCTTCGCCAACGTCGCCGAGGCCTTTGGCGGCCTGCGTTTTTTGACCGGAGAGCCCGGGCGCCCCCCGGTGCGCAGCGGCGTGTCCTTGGGCGACACCGTGGCCGGCATGCACGCGGCCTTGGGCCTGCTCGTCGCCGTGTTGCACCGCGAGACGGCGCCCCCCGAGCGCGGGGGCGGGCGCGGGCAGACCGTCGACGTGGCCTTGTACGAGAGCGTCTTCAACCTGCTCGAGTCGACCCTGGCCGAGTTCGCCCACGACGGGAGCGTCCGCCAGCGCACCGGCGCGAGCTTGCCGGGCATCGTGCCGACGAACACCTATCCGTGCATCGGTGAGCAGTGGGTGGCCATCGGTGCGAACTCGGACGCGATGTTTCGCCGCTTGATGCTGGCCATCGGCGCGCCGGAGCTCGCCCACGATCCCGGCTTGGCCCACAACGACGGGCGCGCGGCCCGAGCCGAGCTGCTCGACGGGCGCATCGCGGCGTGGACCTCGACCCGCACGCTCGAGGCCGTGCTCGCGGCCATGCGCGAAGCCGAGGTCGCGGCCGGACCCATCAACTCCATCGCCGAGCTCGCCGCCGACCCCCAAGTCGAAGCGCGCGGCCTGATCGAGCGACACGAGCTCGAGGACGGCCGAGCCTTCGCTTGCCCGGCCCCCTTGCCCCGCCTCAGCGAGACCCCGGGGGCGACGCGCTGGCTGGGCCCCGAGCTCGGCCGCGACAATGCGCGGGTCCTCGGCGAATGGTTGGGCATGGACGAGCGCGCGATCGCGGCTGCACGCGGAGACGATCCCGGCGCCGATAACGCTTGAGCGCTCGCGCCGGGGCCTAAGCTGCCGAGGCAAACAAAGCCGGAGCCTTGGGGGACCGCGAGGGTCGCCTCGCGCCGAAAAGCGTTGCGGGGCTATGAACTTTTTTCGTGGTCCCGCCTACAGTCGCGGATCACCGGCCAGTCGCGGACTGATCTTTTTGATTGGCACGCATCCTGCTTTGTCTTGTGAGCGTTCCGGTGACACCTGTCCCGGTTCGCCGCGCTCACCGAGCGTGCGCAAAGGGGGAGGGCGTCGCTGCCCGGGATCGGGCGAAACCTCGGCAGCGACGCCCAGTTTTATTTGAGCCCCCCACTTTGACGGACGAGCCCGATTTTGGGTCTCGACGCAGGTCTGGTCCTCAGGGTTGGGCCTCAGGGTTGGATCTCAGGGTTTGGGCGGCACACCCACGGGCAGCGGTCGGTCCGACCAGCGCAGGTGCACATGGTCGCGGTGCGCGGGCCAAAAGGCGCGGTTCTTGGCGTGCAGGTAGCGCCGACCCGGCTTGCGCTTTTGCGCGGCCTGGTCGAAGGGCTCGAGCAGGTCGACGGCGTCGTGCACGAAAAACCAGATCTGGTCGTCGTCCAGCGCGGCCTCGGCCAGGTGCTCGAGCAGGTGGGCAAAGACCGGCTTGCCCGCCGCGTCGGCCTCGAAGG
>JAUIJR010000220.1 GCA_030431075.1 Polyangia bacterium
GCGATGGCGACGGCGACGGCGACGGCGACGGCGACGGCGATGGCGATGGCGACATCTGCGGTGGCATCGGCGGCCTGACCTGTGACGGCGGGGAGTTCTGCTTGTATCCGGCCGGGACCTGCAACGTGGTCGACAACCTCGGCGTGTGTACAGAGATCCCCACGGCCTGCACGGGCGAAGTCGACCCGGTCTGCGGTTGCAATGGGGTGAGCTACAACAACGCGTGCGAGGCCTACGCCGCGCAGGTCTCGATCGACTACAAGGGATCCTGCACCGGCTGAGCTCGAGCTGAGCCGCCGCGCCCAGGCGACGGCGGCCTTCGACGCCCGCTACACTCCCGAGGGTGTCGCGGGCGTCGGCGATCTTGTGGACCCTCATCGCCTACAAGGTGGTCATGGTGCTCGTCGGTCTGTGGGCCCAGCGACGCAGCCGCGACAGCGTCGACTACTTTGTCGGCGGGCGCGGGCTGGGCCCCGCCGTGGCGGCACTGAGCGCCTCGGCCAGCAGCTCCTCGGTCTGGACGCTGGTGGGGGTCAGCGGCTTCGCCTACGCCCATGGTGTGAGCGCCGTCTGGGTCTTTTGCGGCTGCATGGGGGGCTTCGCGCTGAACTGGTGGGGCGTCGCTCCACGTGTGCGCCGCCTGGCCGCGCAGTCGGGGGCGGTCACCTTGACCGACATCCTCGCCGGGCCGCGGGGCAAGCCCGGTCGACGTGCGTTGGTGATCGCCGCGACCAGCATCGTGCTCATGAGCTTGATGACCTACGTCGCGGCGCAGTTCTCCGGCGCAGGTAAGGCCTTCGCCAGCACCTTCGACATCTCCGAGCTCGGGGCCCTTTGCATCGGCGCCGGGGTGGTGGTGCTCTACACGATGCTCGGCGGATTTTGGGCCGTCAGCGTGACCGACACCGTGCAGGGGCTCTTGATGACGCTCGCCGCGCTCGCGCTCCCGATCGCCGGCTTGGCCGCCGTCGGCGGTCTCGATGGCCTGTGGGAGGGGCTGGTGCGGGCGGGGCCTCGGCACGTCGATTTCTTCGACGGCCTCGCGCCCGCGGCTGGCCTCGGTTTCATCGTGGGCTTGTTCGGGATCGGCTTGGGCTATCCGGGGCAGCCGCACGTGGTGAACCGGCTCATGGCCTTGCGCTCCGAGGCGGCCCTTCGGCGGGGGCGACAGATCGCCATGCTCTGGGGGACGGTCGTCTACGCCGGCATGATCCTCGCGGGTTTGTGTGCGCGCGTTCTCCTCGAGCAAGACGGCGGGCTCGGCGACCATGAGAACGCCTTTTTCGCGCTGACGCATTCGCTGTTCAGTCCCGTGGTCGCGGGAGTCATGGTCGCGGCCGTGCTCTCGGCCATCATGTCGACGGCCGACTCTCAGCTCCTCGTGGCCGCGGCCTCGGTCAGTCATGATCTTCGGCGCAGCGAGCAGGGGCCTACGCGCTTGCTCGGGCCACGTATGACGGTCTTGCTCTTGTCGGCGGTGGCCGTCGCGGTGGCCGCCACCGTGGATGCCTCGATTTTCAGCTCGGTGCTCTTCGCGTGGAGCGCCATGGGAGCCGCCTTTGGTCCGCTGCTCTTGGTCATCTTGTGGCGGGGCCGTCCCTCACCGCCGTGGGCGCTCGCGGCCATGCTGGCGGGCTTCTCGCTCGCCGTCTTGGCGCACCTCTGGCCGGGGATGGGGGGTGGCGTGCTCGAGCGTGTCGTCCCCTTTTTCGTCGCCGGCGCGCTGGCGTGGCGTGGCGTGGCGCGCGTGGACGCGACACGGGCGGCGTGATAGGTGGCGGCGTCGATGCGGGTCTTCGTCGAGAGTCACGGCTGCCGCTTGAATCAAGCGGAAGGCGACGCCTTGGCGCAACGCTTGGGGCAGGCCGGACATGAGCTCGTCGAGCTCGCCGACGAGGCCCAGCTCGTGGTCTTGAACGGTTGCACGGTCACCCACGGCGCCGACGCCGACGCGCGACGCCGGGTGCGTGCGCTGCATCGGGCCAGTCCCGACGCACGAATTGTCGTGACCGGCTGCTACGCGAACATGCACGCGGCGCAAGCCGCCGAGCTGCCCGGCGTCGCGGCCGTCGTGGGCAACGTCGAGAAGGCCGACCTGCTCGAGATCTTGGAGGCCCTGCCGAACACGGCCGGGGCACCCGCACAACACGCGACGAAGCTGGTGCAGCTGCGTCGCGGCGCGCGGCCCCGCATCACGCGACCCGAGCGCATCATGCCGGCGGCCAGCGGAGGTCGACGCGCGCGCGCCTATCTCAAGGTGCAAGACGGCTGCAACTACCAGTGCAGCTTTTGCATCGTGCCGCAGGTCCGCGGGCGCAGCCGATCGATCCCGGTCGACGAAGCGAGGCAGCAATTGGCCGCCTTGGTGGCCGAGGGGCGGCCCGAGGTCGCGTTGACGGGCGTGCACCTCGGCACCTGGGGTTGGGATCTCGGCTTGCGCGAGGCCGGGCTCGCCGCCTTGGTCGACGCGCTCATGCCCGCGCTCGGGGCGAGTCGGTTGCGTCTGGGGTCTTTGGATCCGCACGAGCTCGACGCCGCGATCATCGACCGGGTCGCGCGCTGGGCACCGCGCTTGTGCCGTCATCTCCATCTGCCCGTGCAAAGCGGCGACGATGAGGTGCTCGCTCGCATGCGTCGCGCCCACCGAGCCGCGTCTTTGGGGGAGGTCGTGCGCGAGGCGGTCGAGCGCGTGCCGGGCCTTTGCATCGGCAGCGACATCATCGTGGGCTTCCCCGGCGAGACGGATGCCGCCTTCGAGCGCTCTTTGGCCTTGCTCGACGAGCAGCCGATCCACTACGCGCACGTCTTCGCCTATTCGCCGCGCGAGGGCACCGCGGCCGCCAGCTACCCGGACCGTGTCGCACCCGAGATCCAACGCAAGCGCAGCGCCGCGCTGCGGGCCCGCGTGGGTCGCAATTGGAGCCGTTTTTGCGAGGGGCAGCTCGGCCAGCGCCTGCCGGTGATGGTTTGGCGTCGGCGTGCGCGCAAGAGCGGACGCTTGGTCGGCCTGACCGACAACTACATCGAAGTCGAGTTCGACGGTGACGATGCGCTACTGGGCGGCACGGCGCAGGTCGAATTGCTCGAGGCCCCGGCGCCCGGCGAGCGTCGGGCTCGCGGGCGACGCATCGAGCTCGATTGAGCGGCGGCTTCATTCGCTCGCCCGTGGGCTACCGATGCACGCGCGTCCGTGCCATGGTCACCCCGTGCGTCGCCACTCGCTCGCGCAGGTCGCCTTGCTCGCGGCCGCAGTGCTGAATGTGGGGCTGAATGTGGGGCCGGCGCTGGCGGGAGCGCCGGGGCCCGACGAGGATGTGGTTCCGGCCGAGGCGAAGGCGAGCGTCCTGGTCTTTGGCCGCGCCGACAATCCCGAGTTCACGCGCGTCTACGAGGCCGTGGCCGATCATATGGCCGCCACCGCCTTCGCCCTGGAGCTTCGGAGTCTCTCGCGCGAGCAGAGCCACGCCGAGGCGGCACGCGACGCAGCCCAGGCTCCCGACCGTCGAGGGCGGGTGCTCGCGGCCTTTTGGTGGGTGCGCGACGAGGCCGGGTTTTCGCTATACGCCTTCGACGCGAGCGGCGGGCGCTACTTGCGGCGCCGCATCGAAGTCGGCGAGGGCGAAGAGGCGGCAGCCCTCGAGTCGCTGGCCCTGATCGTCGAGAGCACCAGCGAAGCGCTGCGCTTTGGCGAGGTCGTGGCCATGCAAGAGGCCAGCGCCGAAGAACTCGCCGCCGCCGAGGCCAGCTTGGACGCGGAGCTCGAAGCGGAGACGAGCGGGGATGGTGATGGAGACGGAGATGGAGATGGCGATGGCGATGAGGGCGGCGAGGGGGTTGGCGACGCTGTCGGAGCGGCCGACGAGGCGGCGCGGCGCGGCAGCCTTTGGGCTGCACTCGACTACCGCGGCGCGCTCGTGGGCCGCGACGCGTGGTGGCGCTCGGAGCTCGGCGCACGGCTGGGCTGGGCGCCGCGCCCTCGCTTGGGGCTCGAAGTCGGCTACGCCTACGGCTTTGCGACCCGCTTCCCCCTCGAGCCCGCAGCGGGGGAGGCGCGGGCCGACCGGCACCTCCTCCGCCTGCAGGCGAGCTTTCGCGCCCCCGTCCGTCCCCGCGTCGAGCTGGCGATCGGTGGCGGACCGCAGCTCGTCGTATGGCGCTGGAGCACGCCTGGCGGTAGCGGCTTGCGACCCCGCGCCCGCCTCGCCCTCGAGGCTGCGCTCCGGATCGCCTTGGCCCGTCGTGTCGGCGCGCCACCGGGCCTGGCGCCGTCGGGGCCCTTCGTCGAGCTCGCCGTCGATGGCTCGGCCGGCCTACATGCCCTCGATTTCGTGGTCTGCGAGGATGGCGCAGCGCAGTGCAGCGGCGCGCAGCGGGTGGCCGTCTTCTCGCCCTTTTGGGTGCAGGCCGGCCTTCGTGCGGCCCTGGGATGGCGCTTTTGAGCTTTTTTCACCCGCACGGGAGGGTCTCGCCGTCCTCCTTTGCGTGGCGCTCGCAGCTGCAGCTTGGCCCTGGGCCCCGTATGCTCGGGCGCAGATGGCGCGAGGAGGGAAGGGGGAGCCCGAGCTCCCGCGCGCGACGACACGTGAGCGCGAAGGCCGAGAGGGCGCAGCGGCAGCGGACGCCGACCTCGCCTTGGCCAAGGCGGCGGGTCGAGGCGAGCCAGCCGCCCAACGCGAGCTGCTCTTGCGAGTGCTTCCGCATCTGCGCGCCGTCTCTCGCGCCTTGCTCGGACCCAGCGCCGACGCCGAAGACGCGGCCCAAAACGCCGCGCTGCGCGTGCTCGAGCGCGTCACGAGTTTTCGCGGCGAGGCGCGCCTCGAAAGCTGGGCCAAGCGCGTGGCCACGCGGGTGTGCCTCGACGCGCTGCGCAAGCGTCGACGCCTGCGCGAGGTGGGCGAAGACGAAGGCCGAAGCAGCGCCGAGCTGCGCAGCGCCGGCCTCGACGGTGCCCCGGGCAGCGCCTCGCGCTCGGCCGCGAGCGAGAGTCTGGCCCGCCCGGTCCACCGTTACCTCGACGCCCTGCCCGAAGCCCAACGCCGCGCCGTGGTCTTGCGCCACGTCCTCGACTACAGCGTCGCCGAGATCGCCGAGCTGCTCGAGATCCCCGTCGACACCGCCAAGTCCCGCCTGCTCTACGGACGCCGCGCCTTGCGAAAAGCCATCCGTCGCGACCAACAAGCCGACGCCGCTCGCGTCGAGCTCGGCGCGCAGTCGCCGGCGACAGAGGGGGGCGCATGAGCGAGCGCTTCGAGTCTGAGACGCAGGCCGAGGCCCTCGAGGCCTGGTTCGAGGCCCGCGACGCGTACGAGGCCGGCGAGGGCGCCGAGCCCGGGGCCATGCCCGAAGGCGCGGCCGAGCTCGCCGCGGCCGAAGCCGCTGCGCTCGAAGAGCTCACCGCCATGGGCACGCCGGTGCCGAGTGCCCGAGATGCAGACATCGCCGACGCCCTGCTCGCGCGCCATCGGGCCCAACCCGCGCGCCCGGCCGGCGCCTCGGACTCCCGCCTCGCGCTGTGGGTGGTGGGTGCCATGGCCTCGATCGCCGCGGTCTTGGTCGGGTGGGTGATGTTGCGCCCGCCGGCCCTTCACGACGAAGCTTGGCGCGTGGAGTCGGGCCGCTTCGCCGATCTGATGAACCACGCAACTGCCTTCGAGCCGGGCGACACGCTTCGCGCCGGCTGGGTCCGAGGCGATGACGCATATTCCTGCCTCGGGCGCGATGGCGCCCAGATCTGCGGCGCGGCCGAACTCCAGCTGCTCGCCACGCAACCCGACCCGACGCGTGCGACCCGCTTCGACATCCTCCAAGGCCAAGGCCAAGCGAAGTACGCCGGGGCCTTCCACGTCGCCCTCTTTTCGCTCGCCGAGCTCGAGGCGATCGAGCCCGACATCGAAGAGGTCCGCTTCGAAGTGCAGCTCGAGCCCGCGACCGCAACCCGTGGCGAGCGAGCGACGGTGCATGTGCTCGAAGGTCGCGTGGCCGCCTCGGGTAGCGCCCAGGTCCTCGACGCAGAGCGCCGCATCCTCAGCGCGGGCGATCGTCGTGTCTTCGAGCGCATGTCGCCGCAGTTGGCCGACGCGGGCAGCTTGCCGCCTACCGAAGACCCGGTCGAAGTTCCCGCCGAAGCCATCGAGATCGGCGAGCCCGTCGAAGAGGGTGGGGAAGCGCCGCCGAGTCCGATCGAGGCCGCCGCGGTCGAACAAGCGCCGCCCACGGCCTCTGCCAAGCTGCCGCGTGCGCGCAAGGAGACGCCGAAAAGCGAGACCGAGGCCGAGCCCGCGACTCCGGCCCTCAGCGCAGCCGAGCTCCTGGCCGAGGCGCGCCGTCGCAAGGGCGCGGGCGACATGGCCGGCGCCGAGTCGACCTACGCCGAGCTCCTGCGCGCCTACCCACAAAGCGCCGAGGCCCACGCCTCGCAGATCAGCGTCGGCCAGCTTCGCTTGCGCAGCGGCAAGGCCCGCGCGGCGCTCGCCAACTTCGAAGCCTACATCGCGCGCGGCGGCGCCCTGCTCGAAGAGGCCCACTGGGGTCGCATCCAAGCCCTGCATCGCCTGGGCAAAGCGAGCCAACGCGACACCGCGGTCGAAGCCTTGCAAGCGGGCTTCCCGGGCTCTCCCTACCTGGCCCGGGCGCGCGAACTGGCGGAGGACGAAAAGTGAGGCGCGCCAAGATGGATGTCCTCGCCTTGGCGACGCTGATGACGGGGTCGAGCGGCTGCGGCGACGTGGTGGTCGGCGCCTTCGAAAGCAGCGAGTCCGCGTCGAGCGGCAGCGCGACGGACTCGACGGAGTCCGAGACGGGAGAGCCCGAGGTGATGGGCCGCTTCGTGGTCGTGGGCCCCTTGGCCCGACGCTCGGTGAGTGACGACCTCGGATTGACCTGGACACCCGACATCGCAGACGGGACCGACGACGCATCGAACCTCAACGCGGTCGCCTGGGGCGAAGGCCTCTACGTGGCCGGCGGGAGCTTGTTCAACGCCCGGATCTACGCGAGCAGTGATGGCCTCGAGTGGGACATGGTGTTCGAGACGGGCGGCGCCGGGATCTACGACGTGACCTACACCGGCGAGCGATTCGTGGCGGTGGGCGGCGGTTCGAACGTGTTCAGCTCCGACGACGGGCTGAACTGGGAGGTCGATACGCTCCCCATCGTCGGTGGCGGCCTTTGGGCGATCGGAAACGACGGACAAGGCGAGGTGCTGGCGGTAGGCAACGGCGACGTGGTGGCGAGCGCGGATCACGGCCGCACCTGGAACTACAAGTTCGACGACATGCGTTCGCACGCGGGCGTGGCCTTCGGCGACCGCTTCGTGGTCATCGACGAGACGGGGGAGGTGCACTTGCCCTTCGTGGGCAACGGCGACTGGGAGATCTCGGTCCAGCCGACGAACGTCCTGCACGACATCGTCTACGCCGAAGGCCGCTACTGGGCCGCCGGCGAGCTCGAGGTCATCTCCTCGGCCGACGGCATCAGCTGGGAGTCGCACCCCATCGAAGAGTCCATCACCTCCATCACCTGGGGCGCGGGCGTCTTCATGGGGGTCGGCGGCGGCGACCGCATGCGCAGCGAAGACGGCATGGTCTGGACCCGCGTGGTGAGCGACCCGCTCTCGCAGCTCGAGGGCGTAGGCTGGGGGGATCCGGGGCTTTGAGGGCCGGGGGCTGAGAGGGGCTGAGGCCCCTCGAATCTTTTTTCACCCCCTTTTGCGCCGGCCTTCGTCCAGGCCACATGACGCGCGGAGCTCGGCTCGATTCTTCGCTTTTGGCTGGCTTTTGGGGGGAAGGGCGACGGGGCCTGCGATGCGGGTTGGTGGCGGCCTTGGCCCTTTCGGGATGTAAGGGCGGTGACGCAAACGACGGCGGGACCGACGATGGCGAGGAGCTTCGGTGTGAGGGGGTGCTGCCCGACTTCACGCCGCTTCGCCGGATTACGCGGCCGCAGTTTGCCAACACCGTCCACGACTTGTTTGGGCCGGACATCGACCCGGGCATGGACTTTCCGCTCTCGGGGGATACCGGGCGCTTCTCGGTCGAGTCCGACGCCAACGTCGTCACCGAGTTCGGGGCGCAGGCCATCTTTGATGCTTCGGAGTTCGTCGCCGCGCAGGTCTCGGCCGACCCCGCGCGCTGGCTGAGCTGCGACCCGGGTGGGGTCGATCAGGCCTGCGTCGTCGCCACCGTCGATGCGCTCGGGGCCAAGGCCTTTCGGCGGCCCTTGTTGGACGCCGAGCGCGATGTGCTGGTCGGGCTGTGGACCGGGGCCGATGCGGATTGGAGCGTCGAGGAGCGGCTCGGCATGTTGGTCTCGGCCCTGCTTCAGTCGCCGCAGTTTTTGTACCTGGCCCAAGGGGGCGGCACGCCCGTGGACGACGCCGCGACCGACGGCTCGCCGCTCGTGCGCATCAGCGACTACGAGATGGCCAGTCGTCTGAGCTACATGCTGTGGGACACCATGCCCGACGACGCGTTGATGCAGGCGGCCGCGGCCGGGGAGCTGCACGAGGTCGAGGAGATCGAAGCGCAGGTGCGGCGCATGCTCGAAGACCCGCGGGCCGCGTCGAGCATCGAGCGCTTTCACCTCGAGTGGTTGGGCGTCGAGAACGTCGCCAATGCGCAAAAGAACCAGGAGATCTATACGCAGTTCGACCCCGAGCTCGCGGCCGCGATGGAAGAGCAGACCCGGCGATTCGTGCGAGACACGGTCTTGGCCGGGGAGGGGAGCTTGCGCGAGCTCATGACCTCGCGCGAGTCGGAGATCGATGGGCGCCTGGCTGCGCTTTATGGGGTCGAGGCGCCGGGCTTGGGTCCCGATGTGTGGGGGAGCGTCGAGCTTCCCGCCGATCGGCCGGGCTTGTTGACGCAGGCGTCCTTCTTGTCGACCTACTCGCATGAGATCGCTACCTCGCCGGTCGAGCGCGGGG
>JAUIJR010000221.1 GCA_030431075.1 Polyangia bacterium
CCGCGCTCCCCAAGCTCGACCTGCCCAAGGCCGAGGCTCCGGCGCTCGAAGTTCCGGCCCCCTCGGCGCCCGCCGTCGAGACGCCCAAGCCCGAGCTTCGGGTTCAAGCGCCGAAGCTCGAGGTCAAAGCCCCCACCCTCGAGGTCCCGGAAGTCGAGGTCCCCACCCCGACGGCCCCCGTCGCGCAGCCGGTCGACAAGCCCAAGGTTCCGACGCGTGAAGAGCGAGAGGCCGATGCCCTCGCCAAAAAGCGCTCGGAGCGGGAGCGCTACCTCGCCGGTCTAAAGAAGACGCGCCGCGGATTCGTCGCCAAGCTCGGTCGCATTTTTCGCGGCAAGCCCAAGGTCGACGAGGACCTCAAAGACGAGATCGAAGAGGTCCTCTTTACCGCCGACATCGGACCGACCACGGCCGAGAAGATGTTCGAGCTGGTCTCGGCCGAGCTCGACCGCAAAGAGGTCGCGGATCCCGAGGCCGTATGGGAGGTCGTACGTCGACGCGCGCTCGAGATCCTCGACCTCGAGTCCGGCGAGCTCAACTGGGATCCGGATCCGCGTCCGCACGTGATGCTGATGATCGGCGTCAACGGAGTCGGCAAGACGACCACCTTGGGCAAACTCGCGGCGCGCCACATCGAAGCGGGCCGCAAGACCCTCTTGGTCGCGGGCGACACCTTTCGCGCCGCCGCCACCGAACAGCTCGAAATCTGGGCGCAACGGGTCGGCTGCGACATCTTCAAGGGGAAGGAGGGCGGCGACCCCTCCTCCGTGATCTTCGACGGCATTCGCCACGGCATCGAGCATGGCTTCGACGTCGTCATGTGCGACACGGCCGGACGCTTGCACACCAAAAAGGAACTGATGGCGGAGCTCGACAAGATTCGACGCTCGGCCACCAAGGCCATGTCGAAGGACCGCGAAGGCGAGCACCCGCCGCACGACACCTTCTTGGTACTCGACGCGACCATCGGACAAAACGCGCTGGCCCAAGCCAAGCTCTTCAAAGAGACGATGGACTTCACCGGCTTGGTGCTGACCAAGCTCGACGGCACGGCCAAAGGTGGCGTCGTCTTGGGCGTCGTCGACGAGCTTCAGGTCCCCGTCCGCTACATCGGCATCGGCGAGGGCGTCGACGACCTGCGTCGCTTCGACCCCGAGACTTTCGTCGAAGCCCTCCTGCTTCCGGACGATGACTGAACATACGCGGCGCGCGAAAAGGGCCTTTGGCAGATCGGCTCCCTCGGAATTCGACCGTGAGCCCGCGTCCAACCCTTGGTGGCCCGAGTCACGGCCGCCGCGCACACAACGCCGTAGCACCCCGAATTCGCATCCTTGGAGCCAAGGTGTGCAAGGCACGCACCCCCCCGCGGCGCTGTTGTCAGCCGCTTTTTCTCTGTGCTACCGTCCGGGCCCGAAAACGGGCGGAGCCCGCCCAATTCGCCTCTTTTTTAGGCTTCTCGCCTTACTCCCCTTCTCCCCCCTCTTCCCCCTTTGCCGACCTCCCGTCCCAATTCCCCCGAGGTGAGCATGCGAAGAATCCCATTCGGCCTTGCCCTAGCGGCGGCCGTGTTCGCCCTCCCAATCACCGCCTACGCTGGTCCTCCCGAAGAAGAAGATGAGGGCGAGCTCGTCCTCGAAGACGAGGATGAGATGGACCAAGCTGCCGCTCCCGCCGAAGGCGGGGACGGTGGCGACGTCGACACCAGTTTCCTCGACGAGCCCGGACTCGATGAGGACCCGACGCCTGATGGCCCGGGTCCCGAAGTTCAGCTCGACGAAGCCGAGCAAGAAGCGCTCGACGAGAAGCTGATCGTCATCTCCCAACGTCAGGCATTCCTCAACGTCTTTCGCAAGGATGGCCGGCCCGACGGCAAGCTCGTGCGTCGTTTCGAGATTCAGCCGCAAGTCGGCTTCTCGCTCAACGATCCCTTCGTTCGCCACATCTCGGCGGGCGCCGAGCTGCAGTACTGGCTGACGAACCGCATGGCCATCGGCCTTTCGGGCGCCGCCTTCTTTGGTCAGAAGACGCCGAACTACGAGCGCATCCGCTTCCAAGAAGGCGTGCTGCTCACGGCCAACCGCTACTTGTGGGAGGCCTCGGCGAACTTCACCTACGAGCCCTTCTACGGAAAGATTTCCATCTTCAACCGCGTGTTGATGCACTGGGAGTCCTACGTGCAGCTCGGCGGTGGTGTGATCCAAACGCAGGTCATCCCGCGTTTCGAGTCGATCCACGACCCCTTCAACACGATCACGGGTCAGGGCAACTTCGCCATCGGCGGTCGCACCTACATCCCCAACCTCAAGTTCATGTCGGTCAACATCGGCATCAAGACTTGGGCTTTCCTCGACAGCTACGAGCCTGGCAACCGCGGTCCCGCCACGGACCCCGACGCCATGGGTAACGTCATCGACGATCCCAACTTGGACGACGCAGCCGAGGCGAAGAAACAAGCTGACAAGAGCTTCGCGTTCAACAGCATGTTCTTCGTGGGCGTCAGCTTCTACATTCCCCCCACCTTCGAGTACTCGACGCGCCGCTAGGCCAGAGGTTTGTTGACCGTGAAGACCCAAAGGTTCTCCAAGCTCCTCGCAGCCTCGGCCGTCGCCGCCACGACTCTCGCCCCGCAGCTCGCCTCGGCCAAAAAGCCCGGCGTGCTCGAGGGCAAGCCCATCGTCGTGGACCGTCTCGAGCTGCGGAAGTTCCGCTTCTCCATCACGCCGCAAGTCGGCATGTCCTTGTCGCAGCCCTTCGTGCACGTCGGTACCGTCGGCGCGAAGCTCCGCTTCGACTTCCTCGACTGGCTCGGCGTCCGTGCCGGGTTCATGTACGGCGCCGTCCCCGTCAACGCCAAGCTCTTGCGTGGCATCGAAGGTGGCGCGCTCCCCGAGGGTGTCGACGCCAGTGGCATGGCGGCCGGACCGATTCGCCCCACCAGCGAGTTCGACAACCCCGCGCCTCTTCTCCACGACTTCCAGCGCGGCCTCACCCGCCTGCAGTGGATGGCGAGCGTCGACCTGGCCTTCACGCCCTTCTCGGGCAAGTTGGGCCTCTTCTCCTCCGTCTTCACCGAGTACGACCTGTACGTCTTCGGTGGTCTCGGCATCACCGGCTGGCAGCGTCACTTCCCCAACGCGCAGTCGACCTCCGAGCAGCTGGGCATTCAGAACTCGACCGACCCCGATGGTCCCGAGTTCTGCAAGGCCACCCCCACCTCGGCGCAGAACGAGGAGTGCTTGTTGCACCCCGTCAAGTCGGGTGAGGGCGTGAAGATCGGCGGCAGCGTCGGTGGTGGTGTGCACCTCTTCATCACCGACTGGGTCTCGATCAACCCCGAGATCCACGACGTCATGGTCCGCCACAACCCGGCCGGCCTGAACGCCACCATCTCGGACGTCCCGCCGCAGGTCGACAACTCGGACAACGTCCTGACGCACAACCTCATGTTCAACTTGGGCGTCACCTTCTACTTGCCTCCCAAGGCCAAGCGCAGCCGCTTGAGCAACACCTCCGGCACCGACGCCCAGATCACCGGGCCCGGACCCGAGGCCGAGGGCGAGCCCAAGACCGAAGTCGGCGGCGTCGTCGGCGGTGAGGTCGGCGCTCCGCCCCCCGAAGAGGGCGGCGGCGAAGAGCCTGTCCTCGAGGACGATGCGGCGGCCGAAGGCGAAGGCGAGCTCGAGCTCGGCGACGAGTAGGCGCCTTCAACCCGACAAAGAGCCCGGCCCATGCGCCGGGCTTTTTGTTGGGCACCATCACTTATTACTGACTTGATCAGATGTCGGGCCGTCGTGTAATAAGAAGCCATCGCCGGCGTCGCCAAAGACCTACTGCTCGACCTCCTCACCGGCGCCGGCACCCACGGCCTGGAGGTGGCGGCCCTCGTGCGTGGGGCCGAGCTGCTCGGTATCCAGGCGAACGCGGCACGGGTCGCACTGAGCCGACTCAAGCGCGACGGCCTCATCTCCCGCAGCGCTCGCGGCGAATACCGGGTCGCGCCGGAAGCTCCCGCCTTGCACCCTGCCTTGGCCCGCTGGCGTGAGCTCGATCGACACCTGAGCCCCTGGCAGGGCGACTGGCTGGCCCTCCCTCGCAGCCATCGAAGCCGCACCGGCTCGCCGAGCGAACGGCGCTGGCTAAGGGCGCAGCGAATGTTCGGCCTGTGCCGGTGGCGTAACGACGTCTATCTGCGGCCCAGCAACCTGCGCGGCGGCCTCTCGGCCCTGTGCGAGGGACTCTCCCGCGCAAGGGTCGAAGCCCTCGAGGACGCCTTCGTGATGGTGCACCCGAAGCTGCGGATCGACGACTTCTACGACCGGCCCGGGCTCGACGCGGGCTACCGCACCACGACCCAAAAGCTCACCCGCGCCATCACGCGCCTCGAGACGCTGCCCCTCGAGAAGGCGGCCGCCGAGTCCTTTGCCCTCGGCGCCGAGACCCTGCGCCAACTCGCCTTCGACCCCTGGCTCCCGGATACCGGCTGCGACAGCGAGGCTCGCCGTGCGTGCATCGAGGCGGCCAAAGAGCATGACCAGCTCGCGCGCCGCGTCTGGTCCGAGCTGCTCGAGACCCCCATGCGGGGCGCGTCCCCAAGCGCTCCCACCCAGCTCCCCACGCGCAGCGCCCTCGCCCACCGAGTCCCCTCATGACGCCGAGCAAGATCACCGAAGTCCTCGCCCCCGAGGAGATCAAGGCATTCACCACGCCCAGCGATCTGCACGGTGCCCTGGCCGTGGCCACGACCTGGGGCCTCATCGCCGGCAGCTTCATGCTCGTCGCTGCTTACCCCGCGGTGTGGAGCGTCCTCGTGGCCCTCTTCATCCTCGGCGGACGTCACCTCGGGCTGGCCATCTTGATGCATGAGGCCTCGCATCGCTCCTTGTTCCGCAGCCGTCGCCTGAACGACTGGGTGGGCGAATGGCTATGTGCCGCGCCGAGCTGGAGTCACCTGAAGCTCTACCGCAAGCACCACATGGCCCATCACGCGCACACGGGCACCGAGCGCGACACCGACCTAGGTTTGGTCCGCCCCTTCCCCATCACCCGCGCTTCGCTCCTTCGCAAGTTTGCCCGCGACCTCGCGGGCATCAGCGGCCTCAAGCGCGTGTTCGCCTTGCTGCTCATGGACCTCGGCGTGCTCGAGTACACGGCCTCCGTGGGCGCGAAGCGCATCGACACGCGCGGACGGTCGATCGGCCAATGGCTGCGCATCGCCGCGCAGAACTTGAGTCCGACCTTGCTCACCAACGGCCTGCTCTTTGGCCTGTTGTGGGCCGTCGGCCACCCGGAGCTCTACGCATTGTGGGTCATCAGCTATCTGACGACCTTCAGCCTCTTCGTACGGATCCGTGCGATGGCGGAGCACGCGTGTACGCGCGAAGTCAGCGATCCCTTCGGCAACACGCGCACGACCTTGGCCGGACCCCTGGCCCGCTTGAGCGTCGCGCCGCATCGGGTGAACTTTCACCTCGAGCATCATCTGCTCATGACGGTGCCGCACTTTCGCCTGCCCGCGCTTCACCGCACGCTGCAAGCCCGCGGCGCGCTCGAGCACGCCGCGGTCGCCGAGAACTACACCGAGGTCCTGCGCATCGTCACGCAGCCGCGCCAAGACGCAGCCACAGCCGCCGCCTGAGGCCGCGCCTTACTTCTTCGGGAACTTCTCGTTGCAGGTGCGCAGCAGATCCGGGAGCGCCTTTTTGGCGTCCTCCCCCGCGTTGTCCATGGCGTTGATCTGACACGCCGCGGCCTCGAGGCTGCCGAACTTGGTGCATTGGGCCGAGGTCATGGCCATCTGCGTGCCCTTGGCCTGGTTCCACTTCTCGAGCGCTTCGCCCTCGTACAGGCGGGTCATGAAGCGGTCGTTGGCCGCCGCGACCTCTTTGCAGGCCTTGTCGAGCGATTTCGGCATCTTCTCGGGCAAGACGGTGAGCTCGTCGACCGCCTTTTGTTTGGCGGCCTCGGCCTCTTTGGCGGCCTGCTCTTTGGCCTCGTCCTCGGCCTTGCGGGCCGCGATCCGATCCGCGAGTTCCTTCTCCTCTTGCGCCTTCTTCTCGGCGGCCGCCTTTTGCTCGGGGGTCGGCCCTTCGGGCTCGGAGTCACAGGCCACCAGCGAAAAAGCCAGCAAGGTGGGCAGTAGGACGCGGATCTGCATGGCGCAAGGGTGCCAGATGCGCGCTGGAGAAAAAAGGGATCGGAATTGCGACTGGTGGCACTCTTTCTTCGTCGCCGAGCGCTCCAGCACCAATGGTCAACCGCACCAACCCCCGCCCCCAACCCCGCGTGTGGACGGCGCTGCTCGTCTGGACGGGATTCATACTCCTGTTCAACATCGGACCGGTCAACGCCCAGCTGCGAGGCGAAGGTCCCAAGGAACTGCGTTGGTCCTTCTCCCTGTATCACGGGGCCGGAGACGCCTGCGATCTTCGCTATTTCGAGCCGGGCGAAGACGGCGAGCGCAACTACCTCGAGCGCTGGAAGACCCTGGGATTCGAAGAGCCTGGCGACATGCCCGACAAGCTCGCCCGAATCAAGCCGCGGCAACTCGACGCTCACCACCGTCAAGTCTGCAACGCACGAAGCCGCGAGCTTGGCCACCGCGCGACCCTCTTCGCGGAGGTGCGCTGCAAGAATCGTAGCGCCGATGGCTGGGCCGTCCGCGAGCCGGGGAAGCGAAACGTCTGCGCCCCCAAAAAAGCCAAGAACAAGAACAAGAACAAGAACAAGAACAAGAACAAGAACAAGGCCAAGAACAAGGCCAAGAACAAGAACAAGAACAAGGCCAAGCCCAAACCCAAACCCAAACCCAAACCCAAACCCACCCTTCCGACGAACGAAGGACGCTAGATGCCCATGCAAGTCAAAGAACGGCTGCGAAGCTGGGCCGGCGCCGAGGTTTCATCGCGAAGCCTCGGTCTCATCCGCATCTTCGCCATCGCGGTGATGCTGTACCGCTTCTGTGGGCCATGGGTCGCCCACAAAGTCGATGTTCACGGCCCTGCTCTCTACTTCGTCTGGTTGTTCATGGCCGGCGCGATGGTGGCGTTGTTCGGGTACAAGACGCGTTGGGCCACGGGCGTAATGGCGGTGGCGTTCGCTACGCTCTACTTCTACTTCGGAAAGCACCTGGGAATCGGCGTCTTCGGGAAACCGGTCCAGCCCGTCCAGGTAACCCTCCTTTTGGCGATCACGCCCTGCGGCCGATCTTTGTCGGTGGATCGCGTATTGGAGAACCGGCGAGCCCGCCGGGAGGGTCGCCCCCCCTCCCCCGAGACTGTGGAATGGTGGCTGCTGGAACTCTTCGTCCTGCAGATCTGCGTCATCTACTTCTGGGCGGCCTTCGATAAGAGCGACGCACAGTGGTTCGCCGGAGAGCGGCTGGAACGCCTGTGGGTCGATTGGTACGGGACCTCCGACAGCCTCGCCACCCAACCGTTGCTGACACCACTGGCGAAGCTCTCGGCGTGGTGGGTCATTGGGGTTGAGTACGGCTTGGTCCCCCTCCTGCTGTGGCGCAAGACCCGACACTACGCCTTGTGGGCGGGGCTGTTCTTGCACCTGAGCATTTTCTTCGCCCTCTCGGTACCCCACTTCACGTCGATGATGTTCGTCATGTACATCGCCTGCGCGCGCCCGTGGCGGGTTCACGCCTTCTTGGCGGACATGCTGACGCCCGAACCGCCCCCACCACCCAGTACCGGCGAGGAAGAATGACCCAACCGCGAGTCGAGTCACAGTCCCACGATGGCCGCCCGCAACGGCTCTGGCTCCCCGCGCTCGTGTGGGGCCTTTGCCTAATCTGGTTCAACATCGGCCCGATCAACATGCAGTGGCTCGACCAAGGGCCCAAGCCACTGCGCTGGCAGTTCCAGCTGTATCACGGCTTTGGCGGCAACGTGTGCGACCTGCGCTACTACGCGCCGAGCGATGAAGGCGAGCTGGTCTACCTCGAGCGCTGGAAGACGCTCGGTTTCGAGACCCATTCGGACCTACCGAAGAAGCTTCGCCGGATTGGCCCGAAACAACTCGCGGGGCATCACCGGCGAGTCTGCGCGGCCCGACGCAGGGAACTCGGCCGCAAGGCTGAGCTCTTTGCCGTCGTGCAGTGCCGCTCCGACGACTGGGACGGCTGGGAGCTGATCGAATCGATGCGCGGCCGAAGACGGCGGCCGGGCGCCGGGTCTACACGGCGAGCTTGAAGCGTGAGGTCGTGGCCCTTGCTCGAGCTGCGAGCGCAGAGGGCTGGACGCAGAAGCAAGTCGGCGACGCCTTGGGCCTCAACAAGGCCACGATCTGTGGGTGGGTTCGCGACGGGAAGCCGAAGTCGAGGACGAAGGCGCCGTTGATCAAGGCGGTACGCGTGGAGCCGACTCCCGCGAAGGCCGCGGTGACGCTCGAGCTCGCGGGCGGACATCGGGTCGAGGGCCTTGCCGTCGCGCAGCTGGCCGAGTTGATCAAGGCGTTGGTGTGATCGGGCTGACTTCGAGCACGCGGATCTTCGCGTGGTGCGAGCCCACGGACATGCGCAAGGGCTTCGAGGGGCTCAGCGCGATGGTCCGCAACACGATGAAACGCGACCCGCTCGACGGGTCGCTGTTCTTGTTCGTGAACCGAAGAAGGACGCACGCGAAGCTGTTGCACTTCGACGGCTCGGGCTTGTGCGTGCTAGCGAAGCGACTCGAGCGAGGGCGCTTCGTCGCGCTTTGGAATCTCGCGAAGCAAGACACGATCTGGTTGAGCAAGGCCGAGCTCGAGCTCTTCTTGCACGGGAGTCACTTGGTCGCGAGGTTCCAACTCGCGCCGGAGCCGATGAACGAAAAAGACCTTGCGGTCCGATCGTCGATGTGATCATTAGAGGGTGTGAACCTCGAACGCATCGATGACTTGGAGACCGCGAAGCAGGTCATCAAGCTGGCGATGCA
>JAUIJR010000727.1 GCA_030431075.1 Polyangia bacterium
CCGCGAGCGCGCCCCCCAGCTGCGCGCCGAAGTGCTGCGACGCCTCGCCTGGCACGACGCCGAGTCGAGCGCCTCCGAAGATCAGCTACCCCGCCTCGAGGCCGCCTACGCCGCCAGCGTCGAGGCGGAGCGACCCGACCACGCCTTGGCCGCCCGGCTGGCAGAGGTCTACGAATTCCTCGGACGCAACGAGGCGGCCTTGCAGTACCTTCTGCCCTTGGGCCAAGCCGAGGCCAGCGAGACCCTCGGCCTCGATCCCTTCGAGCACGCCTTGCGCTGTGCCCGACTGCTGCGCCGCAGCGAGCAGACCGGCCGCGCCCTCGAGTACTTTGCCCGCGCGCGCAGCGTGGATCCGGCTCGCGCCGCCGACTTTGCCGAGCTGCACTACAGCACCGCGATCGATCACGGCGCGCACGAGGCCGCCTTGCAGCTGTGCGTCGACGAAGCCGAGCGCGAGCCCAACAGCGAGCGGGCCTTGGCCTGGCGTCGCCGCGCGGCCGCCCTGAGCGAGGGCGACACCCGGGCCCGGCACTTGCGCGAGGCCTGGGCCCAAGCGCCCGAGGACGACGAGATCGCCGGCACCTTGGCGGGCGCCTTGCGCGAGCTCGGGGACCTCGCGGCCTTGGCCGAGCACCTCGACCGCTGGATCCTCGGCCTGGCCGCCCGGGCCAGCAAGCGCCAAGGGCAAGGCGGCGAGGCGTTGTGGCCGCGCCTGGCCGAGCTCTCGCGCGAGCGGATCAGCTTGGCCGAACGCGCCGACGAAGCGCTCGCCCCCGCCCGCAAGATCGAGCTTTGGCGGCACGTCCTGCACCACGATCCGGACGAAGTCGAAGCCGTGCTCGCCGTCGCCGAAGCCTTCGCCGAAGAAGGGAGCGCCGAGAACATCGAGCGCGCGATCGGAGCTTGGGTGCGCGCCGGGCAGCTCCTCGCTCGCGACGACGATCGCTTCTACGCGCCGGCCCACGCCTTGGCCGGTCACTACGCAGCGCGCGGCGAGGTCGAACAGGCGCGCCTCGTCCTCGAGCGCGCCCTCGAAGCGCGCCCCGGTGACCGTCCCACCTTGGAGGCGCTGCGCCGCTTCGGCGAAGTCCTCGGCGACGAGAGCTTGGTGCTCCGCTGCATTCTCGGCCTGCTCGAAGGCAACCCGGATCCCGACGCCATCGCCGAGCTCGAGCTCGAGGCCGGTCGCCTCCACCTTCGCAACGAGCGCTACACCGACGCCTTCGCCGCGTACGAACGCGCCGCCACCACGCCGGCGATCTCGGCCGCGAATCGGGCCAAGGCGATCGAGAGCTGGCTCGAAGCCACCCGCAGCGAGCACCGCAAGCTCCCCGAGGATGCCCGCATGCGCTTCGAGGTGGTCGCGCGCGCGCAAGCCCGCTTGCACGCGGGCGATTCCCTCGAGCTCGGGCCCCTGCTCGCCGAGGTTCGCCTGCTCGCGCACGGACTCGACCGCGGTGAAGAGGCCCTCGACCTGCTCGAGAGCCATCTGCAGCGCTGGCCCGGCGCCGAGGCCTTGCACGACGCCTTTCGGGAGCTCGCCCTCGCGCAGGGCGCTTCCTCGCGCTACGCCGCCGCCTTGGCCGAGGCCGTCGAACGGCACGAGGAGCCCGGCATCCGCGATGCCCTGCTGCGCCGCCGGGCCTTCGCGTTGGTCGAGCTCGAAG
>JAUIJR010000728.1 GCA_030431075.1 Polyangia bacterium
CGTCGACGCATCGGGTAGCGAAACCGGCGAGAGCAGCGACGAGGGGGCAGGCGATGGAGACGGAGACGGCGATGGAGACGGCGATGGAGACGGCGATGGAGACGGCGATGGAGACGGAGACGGCGATGGAGACGGAGACGGCGATGGAGATGGAGACGGAGACGGAGACGGAGATGGGGACGGAGACGGAGATGGGGACGGAGACGGCGACGGCGACGGCACTTTGCCCGCATGCGCCGACGCCTCCTTGGGGAGTAGCTACGGCCTCGACCTGGCGGAGGTCTTCACCACCGCGCAGACCAACGACCAGACCGGGAGCTGCGCCGGCGGGCTGAGCAAAGACTACGTCTACGCTTGGACGCCGCCCTTCTCCGAGTGGTTCGAGGTGCACACGCGAGGCTCGGACTTCGACTCGGCCGTCTACTTGCTGGACGCGTGTGGAGGAAGCGAGCTCGCTTGCTCCAACGACGGCCGCGACAGCGGCGACGACGGCTCGATCGTGCGCTACTTCGAAGGGGGCCAGCCCGTACTGGTGGTGGTGGATGGGAACGGCGGCGCCAGCGGGAACGCCCAGATCAGCGCGGAGCTGGTGACCTGTCCCGCGGCCGACCTCGGCGAGGGGCAGTCGCTGCCGCAGGCCTTCAACACCCAAGGTGGGCCCAACGCGCACGTGGGGAGCTGCGGCGGTGACGGCACGAGCGAGCGCAGCTACCGTTTTACGGCCCCGCAAGACGGCTTTTATCGCTTCGAAGCCCTCGCTGACCCCGGCGCCGCGGTCATGCTTCATCTCTACGACGGGGCCATGTGCGGAGGTCAAGAGCTCGCCTGCAACGACGACGGATCGGGGGGAATCGTCATGCCGGCCGAACTCTCCCGCTACATGCACGCGGGGGAGGTGCGCACGCTCTTCGTCGATGGGAGGGCGGGGGATGCGGCCTTCACCCTCGACATCGAGCGGGTGGGGGACAGCTGCCCCTCGGAGCAAGACTTCCCCAACATGGCCGCGTTCATGCAGGTCCCCGACATCGATGCCTTCGACGACACGATGACCTCCTCGTGTGGAAACAACGCGGACATCGAGTTCGGTAGCTTCACCCCCTATCCGGATTACGTCTTCACGCTGACCACGGATGCGCCGGGGACCCCGGGAGGGTGTTGGATCGATGTCGACGCCGGCTTCCCCTTTACGCTGAGCGTGGTCGAGGGCGCCTGCGAGGGCGCCGAGTTGCACTGCGAGAACCACGACATGGAGGCCAGTTTGCGCTTTGGCGGGAGCTACAGCCTGCCCAAGACGGGCGGGCAGATCACCGTGATCATCTCGCCTTACCTGCCCGCGTGGCAGGGCTGGTACGGCTCGGACTTCGAGATCAGCGGCGGGTGCGTGCTTTGAGGGCAAAAGATTTGGTCCGGCGGTGAACGATCGGGGCCGCTCGCGCATAACTAGGCTCGAGTGCCCGAACTCAGTCACCGTGAGAGCGACGAAGCGCTGGTAGCGCAGGTGCGCGAAGGCGACATGGAGGCCTTCGACCGCCTCTATCGTCGCTACGCGCCGCGCTTGTTCGGCTATCTGCTGCGCAGCTGCGGGCAGGACCGGGCGCGGGCCGAGGACCATTTCCAAGCCGTCTTCATGAAGGTCCTCGAGGACCGCAGCTTCTCCGCCGAGCGC
>JAUIJR010000222.1 GCA_030431075.1 Polyangia bacterium
CGCCAGGCGATGGTCGGCCTTGAGCTGCTTGGCCGACTTGGCCGTGCTCGTGGTCCAGTTCTTGATGTACTGGGCCTCGTCCAAGATCACGTAGCGAAAGCGGATCTTCGACAGCTCCTCGATGTCGCGTCGCAAGAGCGCGTAGGAGGTGACGACGACGTCGGACTTCTTGAGTAGGCGACGGTTCTCGGCCCGGTCTTGGCCGTGCCAGACCAGCACCGACAAGCTCGGTGAGAACTTCTTGACCTCGCCGCGCCACACCCCGAGCACGGAGGTCGGCCCGACGATCAGCGAGGGCATCTGGCCTTCGACCTCTTTGGCCTTGGTCAGCAAGGCGAGGGCCTGCACCGTCTTTCCGAGACCCATGTCGTCGGCCAAGATGCCGGTCATCTGGTTCTCGTGGAGCTGCCACAGCCAAGCGAAGCCGCTGCGCTGGTAAGGGCGCAGCTTGGCGTTGAGGGCCTTGGCCTTGCGCGGCGCCCGAACGCTGCGCTCCCCCGTCATGTTCTTCATGAGGGTCTTGACCTCTTTGGCCACCTCGGCGTCGGGCAGCTCGGAGAGCAAGCGGGCCAAGGTGCCCAGCTCGAGGGTGCTGATCTCGGCGTGCCCCTTCTTGTCGAACTGCAGATCTCCGGCCGCCTCGGCGATGGGCGCGAGGATCTTGGCGTCGAGCTTGGCCACCGAGCCGTCGGCCAAGGTGATCCAGCGGCGCCCCTCGTGCAGCCAGATCAGCAGGTCGCGGAAGCTGATCAGATCCGTCTGGCCGTCGATGTCGACCTCGGCGTGGACGTCGAGGACGGAGCCGCCCTTGGACTTGACCGAGATGCTCGGGTGCGGGCTCTTCGAGCGCAGCTTGGGTAGCGCGGGCACGCGCTTTTCCCAGTGCTCGGGCAAGAGCGGAATGCCGGCGATCATGAACTCGATGGCGAGGTCGTCGCGGGCGACGAAGGCCATCTCGTTGTGGTCCCACTTGAGCTTGGCGTCGAGCAGGGCCTTGCGGGCGGCGGCCTCGCCGTCGAGGTCGCGGTAAAAGGTGATCGCCTCTTTGCCCACCTCGATCGAGTGGCGGGCCGACTCGGGCACGCGGCCGCCGATCTCCAAGCTCACGTTGCCGTAGCGGGCGCTGAGCCGCACCGCGATCTTGTTCGAGCTGCCCTCGATGGTGGCGATGATGCCGTCGATGTCGCGCGAGTCGCTGGCGAGGGCGTGGAGATCCGTCGAGGGCACGCCGACGGACTGGAGCTTCTCGCTCAGCTCGTCCATCTGTTCGGCGCCGACGCGACTGTCCATCAAGATCCGCGGCTGCTTGGCCACCGACTCGAGCACCCACGGCGGGGTCTCGAGCACCGAGAAGAGCTCGCCGGTCTCCGGCCACAAAAACCAGGTGGGCGCGCCAATGATCAGGCGGCCTTGGTCGACTTCGAAGCGGCGCTCGGACTCGGGCTCCTCCAAAAATCCATGCAGCTCGACGCGGGCGTCCTTGGGCCGATTCTCGGCTTGGATCCGCAAGACCAGGGGGTCGGCCGCGTAGTTGAGCTTGCCGATCCCCTTGATCGAGACCTGCGCTTCGCGGGCGAAGTAGAGCATGCCGGCGATGGCCGCATCTTCGAGGACGAGCGAGCCATCTTCGGTCTCGTCGACCTCTTGGTCCAAGTAGACCTGGATCGCCTTGTCGGCCGGGCCGAGCATCGAGGCGCTGCCTCGTCGGCCGCGACCGCTCGAGAACACCTGGACGTGCCAGACGCCGCGGCGGGGTTCGAGTTGGTAGCGCCGCTGCGTCGCGCCGGCTTCGAGCTCGGCGACCCAGGGATTTTGGGTCATGGTGAGCTCGCCGCCCTCGTGGAACTCCTCGCGCAAGGTGAGGGCCAAGGCGACGGCGTGATGGCAGACCTTCTCCCACCCGTCGGTGAAGGTGGGGCAGCTGCAGCTGGCCTCGATGAAGTCTTTGCCGTTTTTGTGGGCGCGCTTGATCGTGGTGGTGTGCGGCACCGGGTGGGTGCCTTTGACCTTCGCGCGCACCTCGCTGCCATCGACCACGAGGTCGCTGACCGAGTTGTTGGCATGAAGCTCCGCCCCGGCCTTGATGGCCTTGGGGCTGGCGAGCTTGGAAAGATTGTCTTGCTCCAACAAAGGGAGCAGCTTCTCGAGCTTGCTCACACGATCGTTCCGTACTTCGGCGCGGAAGCGGGGCGTTTCGAACTTCTGGAAGTTCGTCGCGGCCCGCCCGCCTTCGACACTGGATCGCCGGCCGGGCGATCACGGCCGCTGACGCCAGCGCGACAGCGAGGCACCCTGACTAGCACGCAGTTTGCGGCCAGGTCCACCCGGCGAGCCTCTTTCGGGGCTCGCAGGGCGCCAATTTCGGGGCTCGGGCTCACAATGCGGACATCGCGCGAAGCCTCTCGCGCTAGCTTGCGCCCGTGATCGACGGCCTGAACCCCGAAGATCCCGGCTGGCGCGCCTTGGTGCGGCAGCTCGAGCGCGTCGCGCCTCCGAGTTGCCTGTGGCTGTACAGCGGTGAGCCGCCGCGTCCGCGCGGTGAGCTTTTGCGCGCGATCTCGGACCTGCGCGAGCGCAGCGAGGCGAGCGTGCCCACCGTGGATCCGGCGGTCCTCGATGCGCCGGATCCGATCGGGGCGCGACGCTTCGCGGCCGCGGCGATGTGGCCGCGCGCGCACCTCGGCAAGGACTTCACTTTGGCGGCGATGGCCCGTGCCGCCATGCACCTCGAAGACGAGGGCGCCTTGTACTTGGTGGCGCGCAAACAAAAGGGCGGCAAGAGTCTGGCCGCCGCGATGGATCGTCTCTTCGGCGATGTCGAGGTCGTCGCGCGCGACAAGGGCTATCACCTCTACCGATCCGCGCGCACGAAGGGGCTCGACGAGACCCTCGCCCAAAGCTGGCTCAGTCAGCGCTACCCGATCTCGGACCCGCGCTTGGACGGGCTCGAGCTCGAGGCGGCGCCGGGGGTCTTCTCGCGGCGGGGTCTGGACCGGGGGACGGCCGCGCTCATCGACGCGGCCCGCGAGCAGATCGAGGTGGCGCCCTCTCGGGTCTTGGACTTGTGCTGTGGCGTCGGCCCCTTGGGCTTGTGGGCGGCGGCGCGTTGGCCCGACGCGCGGGTGGACCTCGTCGACAGCCATCTGATCGCGGTCGGCCTCGCCCGGCACAACGCCGCCCGGCTCGGCCTCGAGGGGCGTGCGCAGGTCCACGCGCACGACGGACTGGATCCGGCCTTGTTCGAGCGTCGCTACGATCTCGCGCTGATCAATCCGCCCACGCATGCCCCGCCCGAGGCGCTGCAGGCTCTGGTCGCGCCCTTGGCCCGGGTGCTCGCGCCGCAGGGGCGTGCCTTGTTCGTGGTCAACCGGGCCGGGCGCATCCTCGAAGCTCTCGAGGCAGCCGGCCTGCGCGCGCAGACCCTGGCGCGGGGGGACTACGCGATCGTCAGCGCAAGAGCTGGCGGCGACGATTGAGATCCCGGCGAAACATCCGGTAGGCGATCGTGTAGCCCGCGCAGCCGATGAAGCCGACCACCAAGCCCAGCGCGATGGTGGCGAAGATCGGAGACTCGACCCGCAGCTCGCGCAGGTCCGAGGCGGCCCGTCCCAAGCAAAAGAGGGTGAACAGACAGGCCACGGACATCGCGACCGCCACCGCCGTCCAACGACCGCTGAGGCGGGGGTTGCGACCCAAGGCGGCGTAGCCGGACTCGAGCCAGCCGAACAAGACCCGCAGCCACGCGCTCACGGTCGGGAGCATCAGCGCGCCCAAGATCCCGGCGAGGCCGCTGACGGCGAGCTCGAGCTCGTCCGGGGTGGTGAGGAGGTCGCCCACGCGGGGACCTTAGATCAAAGCGAGCGCGGCGGCACCTCGCGCCGCTCGCGACGCGGCGAAAGGGCCCGGGCCTGTCCGATCGGGCCGTGGAGGCTAAGATGCACGCGGATGGGCGTTCGCACCCGCACCGGCCTCGTCTCCACGCTCAACGCGACGGCCCAGCCGCGACGGGGGCGGGTGTGGCTGGTGCTCTTGGTGCTGATCGCGGGGCTCGGCGCGGGCTCCTTGTTCTTGTTGCAGACGATGGAGCGCAGCCCCCAACCGCCCCACCTCGACGGTCGCAGCGTGCCGCCGCGGGCGCGCGCGGGCGAAGACGGCGTGCTGCGCTTGGCCGGGGCCGGGCCGAACCTTCCGCTGACCCGCGCCTTGGTCGATGCCTACGTGCGCGAGCACCCCGAAGCGCGGATCCATGTCCACGAGTCGATCGGCTCCTCCGGCGGCTTGCAGGCGCTGGTCGACGGCAACATCGACATCGCCTTGGTCTCGCGCCCGCTGACCAAGTCCGAGCGCGACTTGGGGGTCTTGGTGCTGCCCTACGCCACGGACGCGGTGGTCTTCGCCGCGCATCCCTCGGTGCCCGTGGACGGATTGAGCTCGGCGGACGCGGTGGAGCTCTTCGCCGGGGCCCGCCCGAGTTGGCCGGATGGCAGCCGGGTCGTCGTCTTGCAACGTGAGCGCGAAGATCCCAAACACGTCGTCGCCGGCGAGGCCATCGAGGGCTTTCGCGCGGCGGACGACACGGCGCGACGCGAGAGCCTGTGGCACGTGATGTTCAGCGACGACTCGATCGCGCAGACCCTCGTCAACGCGCCCGGCTCCTTGGCCCTGCTGAACCTCGGCGCCGCCGTCTCGCAGCGCTTGCCGATCAAGGTGCTCTCGCTCGACGGGGTGCACCCGGACGAGGCTTCGGTCGTCGACGGACGCTACCCGCTGCACGTGGATCTCGCCTTCGTCTTGCGCACACGATCGCAGCGCGGACAGGTGGCCGAGTTCTTGCGCTTCGTCTACTCGCCCGAAGGTGAGGCGGTGATCCAGGCGAGCGGCTACATCCCCATGGCCTCGGAGGGGCTGGGGTGAGCGAGTCACACGGCGACCTGCGTGGCCGGCTGCCCGAGGCGGATCGCGCCCAGCTGGTGCCGGGCCGGGTCGGCCTGCGCGACTACCTCGAAGCCCGCCTCGCCCCTTTGGCGATCTTCTTGTTCGCGGTCATCGCCATCGCCGCGCCGACCGCCTATCACATCATGGGCACGGCCACGGTACGCGCCAACGCCAAGAGCTCCGCGCGCCAGGTCGCGGTGGCCATTCGCGACGAGGCGGAGCTCCGTCCGCGTTTGTGGCGCTACGGCGCCGAGAGCATCTTGGCCTATCAGCGCGCCCACGAGGCCGAGCCCAGCATCGTGCGCATCGTGCTGCTCGACGCCGACGGACGCCCCATCGACGTCGGCGCGGCCTACGACGGAGACGAGCAGGACCTCTTGTGGGCCGTCGCCCCGGTGCGCATCAACGAAGACCACGTCGCCGACGTCTGGGTCGGTGCGACCACCCAGCCGGTGGGCGAGCAGGCCTTGTTCTTGTTGTTGGGCTTCGCGGTGCTCGGGGTGCTCTTGGCCGGACTCACCTACGTGATCCCCTCGCGGGCGATGGACGAGGCCGAAGGGCACATTCAGGGGCTGATCCAACGTCTCGAGATCTCGCAGGCCGCTTTGGCGGATCTCAACGCGGATCTCGAAGCGCAGGTGGTCGAGCGTTCGCGTCAGTTGGGCGAGGCCCTGGCGCAGCTGCGCTTTTTGTCGCAGCGAGCGGCCAGCATGCAAGAGGCCGAGCGTCGCTCGATCTCTCGCGAGCTGCACGACTCGGCCGGGCAGGCCCTGACCGCGGTGCGCTTGAACCTTCAGTTCATCGAAGGCATGGCCGGCCAAGTCGACGCCGACAAGGTCAGCGAGCGCGCGAACAAGGCCATCGGGGTGCTCGACGGTGCGCTCGAGGAGATTCGGCGCGTCGTTCACCACCTCGCGCCGGTGGTCCTCGACGAGGTCGGCCTGGCCCAAGCGCTGCAGCGCCAGTGCGAAGACGCCGAGGATCGCAGCGACCTGCTGGTGCACGCCAAGATCGAGCTCCCCGACCCGCTCAGCTCGGCCCTCGAGATCCACTGCTACCGCATCGTGCAAGAGGCCCTCACCAACGTCACCCGCCACTCGGGTGCGGGCGAGGTCCACCTCGCGGTGCGCACGGACGCGAGACACCTGTACATCGACATTCGCGACGACGGCCGGGGTTTCGATCGGGAGGTGGCCCGCGCCAAGGGGCGTCGGGGCCTGCGCGGCATGGAAGAGCGGATCGAGCTGCTCGGCGGGCGCTTCGAGCTCGAGAGCTCGGCGGGCGCGGGGACCCACCTGCGCGTTCGCCTGCCCCTCGAGGACACGCCGGCCAGCGCCTCGGGCGTGCTAAGCTGAGCGACGATGAGCGGGACCATCATCCGCGTCTTGTTGGCCGAGGATCACACCATCGTCCGCGAGGGCCTGCGCGCTCTGCTGGACGTTCGCGAGGACATCGAGGTCGTCGGCGAGGTCGCCGATGGCGTCTCGGCGGTCGAGTACGCGATGGCGCTCAAGCCCGACGTCATCGTCATGGACCTGGGCATGCCGCGCCTCAACGGCGTCGACGCGACCGCCCAGGTCAAACAGCAGCTCCCGGACACCAAGGTGCTCGTCTTGTCGATGTACCAGTCCGAAGACTTCGTGCGCCCGGCGATCCGCGCGGGCGCCAACGGCTACCTGCTCAAGGGCTCGGGGCTCTCGGATCTGGTGCGGGCGATCTTGGCCGTCGCACGCGGGGATGCCTTTTTCAGCCCGGAGGTCGCGGGCGTCTTGCTCAGCGACCACGGGGAGGCGAGCGAAAAACCGCCGAGCCCCGCCGACGCGCTCACCAAGCGGGAGCGCGAGGTGCTGACCTTGGTGGGCGAGGGCAAGAGCACCCCCGAGATCGCCAAGTTCCTGGGGCTATCGGTCAAGACGATCGAGGGCCATCGGGGCCGCATCATGGCCAAGCTCGACGCCGGCAACGTCGCGGGCATGGTCCGCTGGGCGATCAAGCTCGGCCTCGTCAGCGCCGACTGAAGTCTCGGCGAGCGGCGGGCGCCTGCCCTACACTCGGGCGGTGCAACGCCCCCTCGCGCTCGCTTCGTTTTATCTGCTCGCCGCTTCGGGCTGCGCCCACGAGACGGCCGAGCCGAGCGCGGCGCCCAGCTGCCCCGCGCCGGTCTCCTGCGACGACCCCTCCGCGGCGACGCCCGACCCGGAGGCCAGCGAAGAGGGATCGGCTTGGGTCGCGGCGCACTTCGACAAGCGCGAGCTGCGGATCCCCATGCGGGACGGCAAGACCCTCTTTACGAGCGTCTACACACCCAAGCGCGCACCGGGGGACGAGACTCGATTCCCCATCTTGTTCAAGCGCACCCCCTACAGCGTGGGCCCCTACGGAGAGTCGGAGTTTCCCGCCTCCCTCGGGCCGAGCGAGGCCCTGATGCGAAGCGGCTACATCATCGTCTACCAAGACGTGCGCGGCCGCTTCATGTCGGAAGGGGAGTTCGTCAACATGCGCCCGCACATCGACGCCAAGCAGGGCGCACAGATCGACGAAGCCAGTGACACCTGGGACAGCATCGAGTGGCTGGTGAACAACCTGCCGCACAACAACGGCAAGGTCGGGATGTGGGGGATCAGCTACCCGGGCTTTTATGCCGCGGCCGGGATGATCGACGCGCATCCAGCCCTGGCCGCGGTCTCGCCCCAAGCACCCATCGCCGACTGGTACTTCGACGACTTTCACCACCACGGCGCCTTCTTCTTGCCGCACGCCTTCAATTTCTTGGCCGTCTTCGGGCGCGTGCGGGAGGGCCTCGAGCAAAAATGGGGGCCCCGCTTCGACCACGGCACCCCGGACGGCTTCGCCTTCTTCTTGGCCCTCGGGAGCTTGGCCAACGCGAACTTGCGCTACCTCAAAGGGGAGATCCCCTTTTGGAACGAGATCGTCGGGCACCCCAACCGCGACGAGTTTTGGCAGGCACGCGACCTGCTGCCGCATCTGCACGCCGTGGCCCCGGCGGTGATGACGGTCGGCGGCTTGTTCGACGCCGAGGATCTCTACGGCCCCTTTCAGATCTACGCGCGCGTCGAGGCCGAGAACCCCGAGGTCTTCAACGTCCTGGTGATGGGGCCCTGGTCTCACGGTGGATGGGCCCGCACGGATGGCGACCGACTGGGCAACGTCAGCTTCGGTGAAGCGACCTCGGCTTGGTATCAGCGCGAAATCGAGAAGCCCTTTTTCGATCACTTCTTGAAAGGCGAAGGAGAGCACGGCCTCCCCGAGGCCTTGATCTTCGAGACCGGCCGAAACCGCTGGCGTCGCTTCGACAGCTGGCCCCCGCCCACGACGAAGGCGGAGCTCTTCTTGGCCGACAACGGTGCCTTGGTCGAGACGCGACCCACGGCGCGCAAGGCCTACGACGCCTTCATCTCGGATCCGGCGCACCCCGTGCCCTACACCGAGGAGATCACCACGGGCATGACGAAGGCCTACATGAGTGACGACCAGCGCTTCGCGGGGCGACGCGCCGACGTCTTGGTCTACCAAAGCGAGCCCCTCGAGGCGCCTTTGACCATGGCCGGAGCTCTGGTCGCGGATCTGTGGGTGTCCACCTCGCAACGCGACGCCGACTGGGTGGTCAAGGTCATCGACGTCTTCCCGGACGACAGTGCGACCCCCGACGAGGGCGTGCGGCCGGGGCAGGCGCTGGGTGGCTACCAGATGATGGTGCGCAGCGAGGTCATCCGCGGGCGCTACCGGGAGGACTACGCGAAGCCCAAGCCCTTCACGCCGGGGCGGGCCACCCACGTCGAACTCCCCTTGCAAGGTCTCTTGCACACCTTCGAGCCCGGCCACCGAGTCATGATTCAGGTGCAAAGCACTTGGTTTCCGCTGGTGGATCGCAACCCCCAAAGCTGGGTGGACAACATCTTCGAGGCCGAGGCCGACGACTTCGTCG
>JAUIJR010000729.1 GCA_030431075.1 Polyangia bacterium
CAGCGCGTCGGCCGTCCAGGCCAGATCGCGATCGAGGTGGCAGATGTTGCAGGCGTTCGGTCGGCCGTAGTCGACGCTCTCTTCGACGCTGGGGACCGAAATCTCGTGGCTGCGGATCCCCTTGAGCAGGCCGTAGGTGGTCGGCGGCATGTGGCAGTTGACGCAGCGGCTGCCTTCGCCGGCCAGATCGTGGCGGGTGTGCGTGGAGAGGGATTCGCCGATCGACGCGTGACACTGCAAGCAGGCCTGGTCGCTGCGACCGACCTCGCTGAGCTGGTCGACGACCTCCTCGCCATGCAGCTCATGACAGCTCATGCAGCCGAAGTCGGGGTCCTGCCAGCAGGGCGACTCGCGCGTGCCGTTGAACTCGCGCCCCGAGATTCGAATCATGCCGTCGCCCCAAAAGCGCCCCGCCAGGTAGTCGGGGTCGCCATCGAGGGTGTCCTCGATCCAGGGTTGGTCGGCGCGCGCCGGATGTCGAACGATGCGCAGGGCTTTTTCGAGCGCTCCGCCGGCGAGGTAGCCGCTGCCGCGTCGCAACCAGGCCTCGTCGTCCGTCGACAGCGAGGCCGAGTGACACTGCCCGCAGACCTCGGAAGCCGCGTGCCCGTCCAAACTCGCGGGGTTCACCACCCCGAGCTCTGCTTCGCCCGCTTCCCGGAGGTGCGCCATGTAGCGGCGCAGCGGATTGCCTTGGCCCTCGACGTGCTCGGCCCCCGGCCCGTGACAGGCCTCGCAGGCGATCCCCAGCTCGGCTACCCGGGTTTGCACCGCCGGTCCCTCGCCGAGCTCGAAGCCTGGCTCGCCCCCGACCGCATGGCACTTCACGCACACGTCGTTCCATCCGTAGACGACGTAGGGCTCGCGGGGGCGCAACAAGGTCGACTCGTTGGGCACCCACATCTCGCCTTCGACCGACCAGGCAAAGGGAAAGGCGACCAGGCGATTGCCGTCTCCGGCCGGCACCCAGTACATCTGCATGTTGTGCGCGCCGGTGCTCATGACCACCCGCTGCCAACGCGCGGGTGGTGGCGAGACCACGGCGTCGGGCCCCTCGAGGGCGCGCTTCATCAACCACGCGGGCTCGATCGCGTAGACCCAAAACTCGTCGCCGCGGCGCTCGACTCGATGCGCGAAGCTGCCGTCGTCGAGAGTGCGCCCATCGAAGGCGCCGATCACCGTCTCGGGCGCGACGCGCTGGGTCATCGTGCGATGGAAGCTCGCGTGCCAGCTCGCGTGTTGGGCCGGGTGACAGGCGCGACATGCATCCGAGCCCACCCAGCCATCGTCGCGTTCGGCCGGCGTCCGTCCGTCTCGCCAGGCGATCGAGCTGCGCTCGCGCGCGCCCCGTTCGACCCGCGACCACGCCGCGGCCATCGCGAGCGCCGCCATCGACAGCGCCATCACGTGGACCGCGAGCGGCGTCCGCGGACGGTCGGGGGCAGACACCCCCGCAGTCTAATGAAAGGCGTCCGCGCGCGGATCCCCGCGCCCCTTTTGACGCGCGGGATCGGACGTGTACCCTGCCCCCGATGAGCCCTGCGCGTGTTCTCGCGCGGCGGAGCGGGTTGGCGAGCCTGGCGCTCGCCGCTTGCACCCCGGCCCCCAGCCCGGAGCCGCCTCCGCCCCTGACGCGGCCCGCCGAGGCCGCCGCCCCCGAGATC
>JAUIJR010000730.1 GCA_030431075.1 Polyangia bacterium
CGCCATCGCCGTCGCCGTCGCCGTCGCCATCGCCATCGCCATCGCCGTCGCCGTCGCCGTCGCCATCGCCGGACTCCGAGGAGGTCTCGCTCGTGGCATCTCCTTCGGGCGAGAGGTCATCGGCGCATCCCGGGAGCATCGGCAGCACCGAGAGAAGGCAGATCAAGGAGCGATTTCGTTGCACTCGGCATCGTCGCGTACGCAACTCGGGCCCGCAAGCCGAGGGGGCCTTTGCCCGCTCGCTCGTACGCGCTAGCGTAGGCCGGTGAGCGCGGCGCGTTTCGTCTTGGGCCTGATCTGTGTGGGGGCTCTGGGCGTGGGCTCGGCGTGCCCGCAGCCGCAGGACGAGCCCAGCTGGTCGGTCGTGGCCGAACGTATGCCGCAGGCCTTTTTGTCGACTTGGGGGACCGCCTCGGACGACGTGTGGGTGGTGGGCGCGGCCGACGAGCAGGGGCCGACGGTGCTGCACTACGACGGCCAAAGTTGGGAGCGACGGCTCACCGGCGAGCCCGCGGGGACCTTGTGGTGGGTCTTCGGCTTCGATGAGGGGCCGGTCTACTTTGGCGGCGACGGGGGCATGATCCTGCGCTTGCAAGACGGCGTATTCGAGCGCATGAGCACGCCGGGGATCGGGACGGTCTTTGGGATCTGGGGCAGCGGGCCCGACGAGATGTGGGCCGTGGGCGGGGCTTCGGCCTCGGAGGGGGGCTTCGCCTGGCGCCTCGAGGGCGACGCGTGGGTCGAAGAGCCCAGCGTGCCGAGCTCGGTGGTCGATGGCGCCGCGATCTGGAAGGTGCACGGCCAAGGGGCCGACGACGCCTGGTTGGTCGGGAGCAATGGCGTCACCCTGCATTGGGACGGAAACGCGCTCGCGCCCGTCGACACGGGGGTCGGCAGCTCCTTGTTCACCGTGCACAGCTCTGCCGCGGGCCATGTCGCGGTCGGCGGCTCGGCCACCGGCATCATCGTGGAGGGGGAGGGGCTCGACTGGCAGGTGGCCACCGTCGACCCGCCTGCGCCGGGCTTGGTGGGGGTCGTCTCGGACGACGAGGGGCGCGCCGTCGCGGTGGGGACCTTTGGCTCCATCTACGAGCGCAATGATGGGCGCTGGGCCCCCGCCGAGCTCGATCCGCCGACGCCTCACGCCCTGCACGGGGTGTGGATGGACGAATTGGGCGGGGTGTGGGCCGTGGGCGGGCAGGTCTACCTGCCGCCTTTCACCGACGGGATCATCGTGCACCACGGCCGACAAGTGGGGTCCGATGGACTATGATCGGCGCATGAACTTGTCTTGGACCACGTGCGGACGCGTGGCGGCCCTTTGCGGGCTTTTCATGGCCGGGTCGGGCTGTCCGGCCGACGAGCCCGACTACGACGCCGGGTGCCGCGACCTCCAGCCCGGCCACGCCTGCACCTGGGCCGGTGATCTGCGCGGCGAAGGCTTCAACGGAGATGGGCGCCACCGGCGCGACACCTCCTTCAGCCAACCCCAAGACCTGCTCTTCTTGCCCGATGGCAGCGCGTGGGTCACCGACTTCAACAACTTCTTGGTGCGCCGGATCGGCAGCGACGGGATCGTCGAGTCGGTCGTCGGCTCGACCGACCCGGTGTTCCCCGGCGACGGCCCGCTCACCGGCATCCCGCCGACGCCCACCGACGGTGGT
>JAUIJR010000731.1 GCA_030431075.1 Polyangia bacterium
GGTCCGTCAGCCCCTCTTTGATCACCAGCCAGGTGCTCGACCAGATGGCGCACATCACCACGAAGGCGAGCAGGAGGGCGCGGCGCGAGGGAGTCCCCATGGCGCGCGCATCCTAGCCGCGTGGCCGCGACCGGGCGAGGGGGGCGAGGCTGTCTAGCGTCCGGCCTTGGCGAGGGCCTCGGCCTCACGCAGCTCGGCCAGCCCCTTGGTGCGCAGCACCCAGACCCGCGCGGACTCTTTAACGTGCTCGTCGTGGCGCGAGGTCAAGGCGACGAGGTTGTTGCCCGGCTCGAGGGGCACGGTGAACTCGAACTCGATCACGGCCGGGTCTTTCGCACTCGGGCGGGCATAAAAGACCTTGTCGCCGGCGCCGAAGAGGTCGCGCGAGGGGTTGTAGACGCTGGCGTAGAGGTCGCGCAGTCGCTCAGGGTGGCGCGTGCGCCCCCGGATCACGACGCTGTCGCCGTCGACCATCGAGGGCACCGCATCGAGCTCGATCTGTGGCGGCTCGACGCCGCGGTGCATGGCGATCGTCGGGGCTTTGCGGGGACGTCGGGCCTCGCGGGTCTGCCGAGCCGAGATGTAGCCGAAGCGCTCCGCGCCGAGGTCGACCTGAATCCAGTCGCCGACGCGCTGGTGCGCGGCGAAGCTGGTCCCGGCCGGAGCGGTGGCGATGTGGCGCTGAATGCCGCCGACGGCCGTGTCGTAGACGGCGGTCTCGGCCGTGGTCTCGATGCCGGCCTTGGGCATGGGCACCGGGGTCTTGGTGCGATTGGCGTCGAAGATGGGCAGGCGCAGGCGGTCTTCGATGGCGTCGCCCATCTTCACGTCGGCGACGAGCAAGTCCATGTCGGCCGAGCGACCCTCGGGCATCTGCTTGAGGTCGAACTCGAGCTCGGCCACGGCCGAGGCGCCGGGCGCCAGCTCACCGAGCTTGGCTCTGGCGTTACGCAAAAAGAGGGCCTCACCTGAGGCGTTCGTCAGCTGCACCAAGGTGTCCCGAGACACCCCTTGCCCGAGGTTCTCGACCTCGACGCGTAAGCGGACCTTCTCTCCGATCTGCAGCGCGCCGTCACCGTTGCCCGTCACGCCGGACACGCGCATGTCGTCGATGATCTGCACCGTGTAGCCCAGGCGCGGCCGGGCGTCGCCAATGCCGTGCACGTCGAGGAAGGGGCGCTCGCCCGTCAGGGGCGAATCGTGCTGATCGTGCACGGCGAAGGCGATGCGGTCGCTGCGGCTGAGCTCGTGCTCGTCGACGCTCAGCTCGAGGGTGGCTTTGCGGCTCTGGCCCGGATCGATGCGCCCAAAGAAGAGCTCGCGCTCGTCGAAGTAGGCGTAGTCGCTGTCCGACATGGCCCGCACGCGGTAGGCCGGGGCGTCGCCGTTGTTGGTGACGGTCACGGTGATCGTGCCCGTCTTGCCGGCGGCGATGCGGCCTTGCTTGGCGTCGATGGCGAGGTCCACGGCGAGCTTGGCCGCTTTGCCTCCGGTTGGGGCCTCGCCGGCCGTCCAGTCGATCTTCTTTTTGCCCAGGCTCTTGGCGATGCGGGCCTCTTCGGCCTTGCGCTGGAGCTCGACGAAGTCGTCGAGCTGCGCGACCAGGCGCCCGCGATCGGAGCTCGGCGCCCACAACAAGAACTCTCGCGCCAAGCGAATCTCG
>JAUIJR010000223.1 GCA_030431075.1 Polyangia bacterium
GTGCGGCCGGGGTGATGAGCTCGTGCACGATGTTGGGGCAGGTGTTGATCACCGGCTCCGGCGTCGACGCGGATCCCACGCGCGGCGCCGACCTCTTCGAGCGCGCCTGCAAAGCCGAGGACGCGGTCGCCTGCACCTGGATGGGCCTGGCCTTTCACCAGGGCAAGGGCCGTCAGGTCGACTACAGCCGCGCGCGCCGCCTCTACGAGGCAGGATGTGAGGCCGGTGTGGGCTTCGGCTGCGTGGGCCTCTCGGTCATGTACGAAAAGGGCCAGGGCCTCAAACGCAACGCTCGCCAGGCCAAGCGCTTCCGGACGCGCGCCTGCGAGCTCGGCGAGCAAAAGTACTGCGACTGACGCGACGCCGCGCTCAGCCGCGACGCAGGTCCAAGCTGCGTTGGGCGGCCTCGAAGCTCTCGTCGGTGATCGGCTCGCGGCCGGCAAAACCCGCCGAGGGGTCGTGCCAGTACATGATCGTCGGCTCGCCCAGGCGCCAGCACAAGACGACCTCGTCGCGTCCCTCTCGCCAGGAACGAAAGTCGACCAGGCCATCGACCACGCCTTTGACTTCGCAGCCCACCGACTCGACGGCCGAGATCTCGGCGCGCAGGCTCTCGTAGAGCGCCCGCGCCTTGGCGAGGTTGCGTAGGTCGGCGGGCCGAGCTTCGTCGTCGAGCTCGACTTCGCCGGCGAGCATCTCCCAGTCGACGTCGTAGCCGGCCTCGTTGATCGCGTGGACGATCGGCCTCAGCGCCGCGTGGAGCTGCAGGGCCATGCGCAGTCGCGGTTGGATCTGCGGGATGAGCGCGCGTGCCTCCTCGAGCGAGAAGTGACGTTGGATCACGGACACCTTGCTAGTCGCCGAGGCCCCTTGCGTCAACGCCCTCGCGTCAGCGGCCGGTCGACGCCGCGCACCCGCATGAATGCATAGCTCGAGTGCGAAGCGTCGCGGCCGGCGCCCGCGGCGTGATCTCCCGGGGGGCTGGATTTTTCCCGCGATCCAGATAGCTTCGCGGCCCAGATGCGCCTTCATCAGCTGGAAAACAAGCGGATCGGACTGTGTGTCTCCGGCGGTCTCGACTCGAAGACCGTCGCCACGCGCCTCAAGCAAGCGGGCTGTGACGTCCTTTGTTTCACGGCCGATCTCGGTCAGCCCGACGAGGCCGACATCAACGACATCAAAACGAAGATGGCGCCGACGGGCACCGAGACGATCATCGTCGATCTCAAAGAGGCGATGGCCCGCGCCTGCTTCGTGATGGTGAAGGCCCAAGCGCAGTACGACGGCGGCTACTGGAACACGACGGGCATCGCCCGCGCGGTGACGGTGCGCGGCTTGCTGCGCGAGATGAAAAAACACGGCTGCGACGTGCTCGCCCACGGCGCGACCGGTCGCGGCAACGACCAGCTTCGCTTCGAGCGCTACACCAACGTGCTGGCCCCGAAGATGGGGGTCTACGCCCCCTGGCGCGACCCGGTGATGCTCGAGGAGTTCCCGGGCCGCCGCGAGATGGCGACCTACCTGCGCGACAAGGGCATCGAGGCCGATGTCGGCCCCAAAAAGCGCTACTCGACCGACGCCAACCTGGCCGGCGTGTCTCACGAGGCCGAAGATCTCGAGGATCTCCAAACCTCGTGCCTGATCGTCGAGCCGGTGATGGGGGTGTGGCCCCAAGAGGCCCCCGACGCCGTCGAAGAGATCGAGCTGCGCTTCGAGCGTGGCGCGTGCGTGGCCGTGAACGGGGAGGCGATGGGCCCGCTGGGCGTGATGCAGACGGTGAACCAGATCGGCGGCCGCAACGGGGTCATCTTCCGCAACGCGATGGAGAACCGCATCATCGGGACCAAGTCGCGCGGGGTCTACGAAGCCCCCGGCCTCGAGGTCCTCGGCTACGCGCTGAGCTGCATCTACCAAGCGACGATGGATCGCCGCTCGACGACGATGTTCCAGGGCCTCTCGAAGCTCTTCGCCGACCAGATCTACGACGGCCGCTACTTCGACCCGACCTGCCGCGCGAGCTTGGCCGCCATCAACGTGCTGGCCGACTACGCGACGGCGACGATCCGCTTGGGCCTGTACAAGGGGAACATCTTCTTTTTGGCCCTCAAAGACTGCCCCGGCACGCTCTACAACCCCGCCGACGCGTCGATGGAGGCCAGCGACGGCCTCAACCCGGTGAGCTCGCAAGGCTACGTGGAGCTGCAGGCCGTCGAGGCCTACGCCCTGGCCAAAGCGGGGCAGATCGAAGACTTCGACTGAGCCGGCTGCGCCTTCTTGGCGCATGCGCTGCATCGACTTCGCCCACCCGAATGGCGCACCTGCGCGATTCGGGTGTCGACATTGGCCAATTTGAATCGGCACGGCGGTTGCTACGGGCAGGCCCGATGTCACGCGTACTGGGTCTCGCGCTCCTCGGCCTCTCCTTCGCTTGCGCTCCGGGGGCCGCCAGCTTGGAGGACGAGACCAGCGGCGACGCCGATGTAGGCGAAGGTGAGACCGAAGCCCCCGTCTGCGGCAACGGCATCGTCGAAGGCGACGAGGCCTGCGACGACGCCAACGACGAAGCCCGTGACGGCTGCGAGTCGACCTGCGAAGCCTCGGGCCGGCGGTTATGGACGGTGGAGCTGCCGGCTGGTGGCGGCTGGAACGAGCAAGCGAGCAACGATGAGGAACTCGTCGTCTCCGGCTTCGACTCGTTCCTCGGCGGCCATATCTACACACGGATCTCCGCTGACGGCGTCATTGGAGACCTGAGGAGCTATCCGCGACTACCTCGGGAAGGAGGGCGCTCGTCCACCGCGCTCGCTCCCGACGGATCTCTCGTGTACTTCCGACGCCTGACGTCGACGCTGACGGGCGAGGAGGCCTACTCGGTTCGCGTAGCGAGTCCCGACGGCGAGTTGCGCTGGGCGGCCGAGGTCGACGTGGCCCACCCGGGCCAACTCTCCGTCGTTGGCGACCAGATCATCGCTACCGCCAGTCAGAACCGGGATGAGGAGTCGGGACTCGATGACTGGTGGATTCGAAGCTTCGACCTCGAAAGCGGGGCGCAGCTGTACCAGTGGACACGTCCCAGCGAGGGTTTTTTCCCGCTGGAGTTGGGGGTCCGCGGCAACGGTCAGTTCATGATCGGCGGCGTCGCCGACGACTGCTCCGGCCTCCTCGGCAGCTATCAACCCGGTAGCCCGCAGGCACTGTGGACGGATGGCCTCGACTTTACGGGCGGCTTCGCCTTGTTCGACGACGGGCGTTTCGTCAACGTCGGTCACGAGCACTACGCCGGTGGATGGCACGGCCGGCTCGATTTCTACGAGCCAGATGGGGTGTTGCGCGGCTCTGTGAGCACCGATATCGAGCTCGGAAGCGACGAGCGCGTGACGGGGGTGGCGAGCGATGCAGCCGGAGACCTCATCGTTCTCCATGCTCGTGCGGCATGGAGCGCGGAGATCGCTGAAACTTGGTACCGGCTCTCCAAGTACGACGCTGACGGTCGACTGCGATGGGAGTCTTCCTTCGACGAGGGTCTACCCATCGAGCAGATCACGCTGGACGTAGCCCGCAATGGCCAGATCCGCGTGGTGAGTCGGGTCATGGACGGGACCTACGAGGGGCAGATGCGAGTCCACGCCCACGCCCCCTGAGTCCGTTCAACCGCCTTCGGCGATCTCGGCCGCCTTGCGCAGCATGTCGCGGGCCATGCCGCTGAGGAGCATGCGGATGGCCCAGCCGGTCAGGGGGATGAGGGGGCGAAAGCGGATCTCCCAGGTGGCGTGGCTTCCGCGGGCGCTGGGCTCGATGCGGACTTCGCCGCGGTGGTCTTTGATGGGGGCGCCGCGTTCGAGGCGGTAGACGTAGCGGTGCGGAGGATCCCACTCGACCACGCGCTCGACCAGGGCCGGCCCGAGCGCGTGGATGTGGCGGACGGCGCCTAGGCCGTCGGGGTCGGGGGCACCGATGGGATCGAGGTGGACGGCGCGCACGCCCTTCGCCCACTTGGGCATGTCTTCGTGGTGCGTCAGGACGCGCCACAGGGCTTCGGGGCTGGCGGTGCTCTCGACGGTGGCGACCACGCGGGGCATGCGGCCTCATAGCACGCCCGGGGCGGCGGCGGCTCGGATCTAGCGGCGATCGGCCAGCACCGGAAAGCGGGCGCGCGCATCGGCCACCCGGGCCGGATCGATCTCGGCCAGCAGCATCGTCGCGTCGCGGCTGGCCTCGCACAAGACGGCGCCCCAGGGATCGATGACCGCGCTATCGCCCGCGTAGGCGAGGCCGTTGCCTTCGCCCACACGATTGACGGCCGCCACGTAGGCCTGGTTTTCGATCGCGCGGGCGCGCAGCAGCGTTCGCCAGTGCTCGCGGCGTTTCTCGGGCCAGTTGGCCACGATGAGGAAGGCGTCGGTGTCCTTCGCCGTGCGCCAAAATTCGTCCGCGAAGCGAAGGTCGTAGCAAACGAAGAGGGTGCAGCGCGCCCCGGCGATCTCGACCGTGGCGAAGGCTTCGCCCGCCCGGTAGTGCTCGTGCTCGGACGCGAAGGTGAAGGGGTGGATCTTGTCGTAGCCGTGGCGTTGGCCCTGGGGACCGGCCACACAAAAGTGGTTACTCGGCTTTTGGCCCTCGGCGCCTCGGCGCGGGAAACTTCCGCCCACCCACAGCTCGTTTTGGGCCGCCTGCTCGACCAAAAAGCGCGCCGTCGGGCCATCCGGGGCTTCGCAGATCGCGGCCGCGTTCATCGAAAAGCCGCACGCGAACATCTCGGGCAACAAGACCAGGTCTGCGCCCGCCTGCTTGGCCGCGGCGATCTGGGGGGCCAAAAGGTCGAAGTTGGCCTGGGTGTCTTCCCAGACGATCTCGGTCTGCAACAAGGCGATCTTCATGGGGGCTCGTTTGCGTCCGGCGCCTTCAGGCGCGCAGCTTTTGGAGGCGCTCTAGGCCGGCGTCGATGACATCGAGGGTCTTGCAAAAGGCGAAGCGCACCAGGTGCCGACCGTCGCGCCGTTGGTCGTAGAAGACCGAGGTGGGGATGGCCGCGACGCCGATCTTCTCGGGCAGCATCTGGCAAAAGGCGACATCGTCTTCCCAGCCGAGGGGGCGGATGTCGGTCTGCACGAAATAGGTGCCGGCCGGCTCGATCACGCCGAAGCCGACCTCGGCCAGGCCGGTGCACAGGCGATCGCGGCGCGCACGGTAGTCGGCGCGAAGTTGGGTGAAGTAGTCGTCGGGCGCTCGATAGGCCGCGGCTGCGGCCGGCTGAAAGGGGCCCGAGTTGCAAAAGGTGATGAACTGGTGGGCGCTGCGGATGGCGCGGGTCAAGGCCGGCGGCGCGCAGGCGTGGCCCACCTTCCAGCCGGTGAAGGAGAAGCTCTTGCCGAGGCTGGAGATCACGACCGTTCGCTCGCGCATCCCGGGCAAGCTCGCCAAGCTCACGTGTTCGCCTTCGAAGACCAGGTGCTCGTAGACCTCGTCGGTGATGGCCAGCACGTCGTGGCGACGGCAAAGCTCGGCGATATGCTCGAGCTCGGCGCGGCCGTAGACCTTTCCCGAGGGATTGTGCGGCGTGTTGAGCAAGATGGCGCGCGTGCGGGGGCCAAAGGCGGCCTCGAGCTCGGCGCGGTCATAGGCGAAGTCCGGTGGGCGCAAGGCGACGAGTCGCTCGCGCGCGCCGGCCATCGACACGCTCGCGCGGTAGCTGTCGTAGTAGGGCTCGAACAAGATCACCTCGTCGCCGACCTCGCAAAGGGCCTGCAAGGTAGCGAAGATGGCCTCGGTCGCGCCGGTGGTCACCGTGATCTCGGCGTCGGGATCGTAGTCGAGGCCCCAAAAGCGCCGCTGGTGCTCAGCGATGGCGCGATTGAGATCCGGGATCCCGAAGGAGCGGGTGTACTGGTTTTGGCCGGCCTCGATGGCCTCGATGGCGGCGCGCTTGACGAAGTCGGGCCCGTCGAAGTTGGGGAAGCCCTGGCCCAAGTTGACCGCGTCGTGGGCCAGGGCCAGGCGCGTCATCTCGGCGAAGATGGTCGTGCCGAAGCCCTGCAGCCGACTGCTGAGGTAGGGCAGGCGGGTCCCGGGGGCTTCGCTCATGCCCGCGAGTGTCGCACGGCCGCCGGCGGATCGCTCAGGCGAAACCGAGGACGTCGAACATGTCGTAGAGCCCCGGCTCTCGGTCGGCCACCCAGCGGGCCGCCCGCAGCGCGCCCTTGGCGAAGATCGCCCGGTCGCGCGCGCGATGGGTGAGCTCGAGGCGCTCGCCCTCGCCGAGGAACATCAAGGTGTGCTCGCCGACCGAGTCGCCGCCGCGCAGGGCCATGATGCCGATCTCCTTGGCGCTGCGGGGCTGGTCTTTGGAGGCGCGCTCGTAGACGAAGGAGGTCTCGTCGCGCTCGGTGGCGCCGGCCACGGCCGCGGCCACGCGCAAGGCCGTGCCCGAAGGCGCGTCGCGCTTGTGCTTGTGGTGCAGCTCGAAGAGCTCCGACTGCCACTCGGGGCCCAGCGCGCGCGCAGCCACGGAGGCGAGGTGGATCAACATGGTGACCCCCGCCGAGTAGTTGGCGGCGAAGACCACCGGGATCTGGGTGGCCGCCTCTTCGAGGTGGGCCAGCGAAGCATCGCTCAAGCCGGTGGTGCCCAGCACCAAGGGCACGCCGGCGCCGACGCAGCGGCTGATGTTGATGTCGGTCGCCTGCGGCAAGGAGAAGTCGACGACCACGCTGCCGGCCTTGGGGCTGAGCTTGTCGTCGATGGCCACGCCGGCCTCGGGCATGCCGGCGATGAGGCCGGCGTCCTTGCCCTGGCCCGGACCGCCGCTGCGATCGATGGCCCCGGTCAAGGTGAGGTCTTCGGAGCCCATCACCTCGCGGATCAAGGCTCGGCCCATGCGCCCGCGGGCACCGACCACGTGGATGCGGATCAATCGTTCGCTCATTTGGCTTTCGATTCTCTGGAGTGCGTGGGGGCGACCCTCAAAGCAGCTTCATGGCCGTGAGCTGCGCGCGCAAGCTGGCCGCCAGCTCGCCTTGCATGTCGAGGTCGCGCAGGGGAGAGCGATTCTCGTTCTCGCACACGCCCATCATGTGCAAGCAGGCCTTGGTCGGGATCGGGTTCGAGTCGGCGAAGAGCAGGCGGGTCAAAGGCAGGTGCTCGTGGTTGAGCGCCTGGGCTTTGGCCAGGTCACCTTCGCGGACGGCCTTGCACATCTGGGCGAGCACGCCGGGGAGGATGTTGGTGATCACCGAGATGACCCCGTTGCCCCCCACGGCCAACAAGCCCAGCACGCTGAAGTCGTCGCCCGAGAGGATGTCGAAGTCGGGGCCGCACTGCTCGCGGATCTCGGCCACGCGATGCATGTCGCCGGTGGCCTCTTTGATGCCGACGATCTGCGGGTGCGAAGCGCAGGCGGCGACGGCGTCGGCGAGCATGTCGATGCCGGTACGCGAGGGCACGTTGTAGAGCACCATCGGCAGGGGCACGGCGTCGGCGATGGCCCGGAAGTGCGAGACCAGGCCGTCTTGCGGCGGGCGGTTGTAGTAGGGGGTGATCTGCAAGGTCCCCGAGACGCCCAGCTCTTTGCAGGCGCGCGTCAGCTCGATGGCCTCGCGCGTCGAGTTCGAGCCGGCGCCGGCGAGGATCGGCACGCGCCCTCGGGCCGCGCGCATCACGACCTCGACCACGTGCACGTGCTCGGCGTGCGACAAGGTCGCGGACTCACCGGTGGTGCCGCAGGGGACGAGGCCGTCGATGCCGCCTTCGATCTGCGTCTCGACCAAGCGGGTGAGGGCCTCGTCGTCGACGCGGCCCTTCTTCATGGGGGTGACCAAAGCCGTGTATGCGCCCTGGAACATCGGGCGCGCACCCTAGCACAAGGGCCGAGCCGCCCTAAGGCCCCCCAAAAAGCTCCCGTCGCGGGGCCGGCTCACCAACTCAGGGCGTCGGCCACGGCCAGGACGCGAAGCTCCCGGCGCTCGCCCGCGAGCCGCACGAGGCAGGCGCTCGCGCTGCCCCCGGGGTAGGGGAAGGGCATGTCGAGGCTGTCTTTGCGCGCGCGAACCGGCCCCGAGAGGTAGTGGGGCGAGCTCGGGCTGCGCCGCGGCGTCACGACCAAGACGATGTGCAGATCCTCGGACCAGCGGCCGGGGCCGATCTCCCAGCGCAGTCGCAAGCTGCGCTCGGCCGTCAGCTCCAGGCGGGGCGCCTCGGACGCGCGGAGGCGACGCTGAAGGGCGCGGGCAAGGCGATGCTCGGGCTCGCGCTGAAGCATCGCCCGCACCTGCTGGCGCGCGCGGGCCAGATGCCCCTGGGCCAAGTAGAGCTGGGCCAGGGTCGGGCTCGCCAGGCGGTCGGGATCGTCGGGGCGCGCCATCGTGGGCTCCAGCCTATCGCAGGGTCGCGGGGGTGGGGATCTTCCGCAAGGCGGGGGGCCGGCGGTGGCCCGGGTCTGCTTGGGCCAGTCCTCGGCGGGCGGCCTCGAGGTCCGCGTCCATGGCCGCGCGCAGGGCCTCGGCCGAGTCGAAGCGCAGCTCGTCGCGCACCCGGGCGAGGATCGAGAACTCGAGCTCCAGGCCGTACAAGCTCTCGCCGAGCTCGGCGTCGATGAGGTGAACCTCCATGCGGCGCGGCGGGGCATCGGCGTCCGTGTTGAAAGTGGGGTTGGTCCCGACGTTGGCGACCGCGGGCCAAACGAGGCCGGCGTGCGGGTTGTCGCGCCCGACCCCGCGGGCATGGGCCGACGCCCATCCGAAGTAGACGCCGTTTCGCGGCAACAGGTTCTCGGCCGCCAAGTTCGCGGTGGGGTAGCCCAGCGTGCGGCCACGGGCCTCCCCGTGCACCACCTCGCCGCTGACCGCGTAGGCGTAGCCCAAA
>JAUIJR010000732.1 GCA_030431075.1 Polyangia bacterium
GACGACCCCTGGTCGCCGACTTGGGCTTGGTGCGCGCCTTGGACAGCGCGCGCGCCGGCTCCGTCAGTCAAAGTCGAGATCCCGCCGCCTCGGGCGAAGACGACGCGGCCCCCACGAACCCCGGCGTGACCGCGGACGAGAGCCTCAGCGCGAGCGCCCACCCCAGCGGCGGCGGGAGCTCGCGCGCCGCCTTGTCGGCCTCGGTCACCCAAGTCGGCGCCGTGCTCGGCACGCCGGCCTACATGTCCCCCGAGCAACATCTGGGCCACGAAGCCGAAGCCGCGAGCGATCAGTTCAGCTACTGCGTCTCCTTGTACGAGGCCCTGTGCGGCCGCATGCCCTTCCCCGGCTCCACGCCGCTGGCCGTGGCCCAACGCGTCCTCGAAGGCCGCGCAGATCCGATCCCCGAAGGCGCGCGCGTCCCCCGTTGGCTGGAGCGCCTGGTCATGCGTGGCCTCTCGCGCGAGCCCGCGGATCGCTGGCCCTCGATGGAAGTCCTGCTCGCCAACATCGACGACCACACGGCGAGCCGCCCCCGACGACGCCGCTGGCCGTGGTTCGTCGCCGGCGCGGGCGGCCTGGGTCTCGGCCTTTGGCTCAGCGGCACTCCCGACCTCGAGCCCTGCCGCGGTGGAGAAGCCCGCATGCAAAGTTCATGGCTCGACGCCCGCGACGAAGTCACCCGTGCCTTTGAGGCGAGCGAGCTCCCCTTCGCGGCGAAGGCCCTCGAAGGGACGCGCGCCGAGCTCGACGACTGGGCGACGCGCTGGCAAGGCGCGCACCACGAAGCTTGCGCGGCGACACAGATCCGCAAAGAGCAGTCCGAAGCCTTGATGGACCGCCGCATGGCCTGCCTCGACCGCCAAGCGGCCCGCTTCGACGCGGCGGTCGTCAGCTTGAGCGAGGCCGACGCGGACACGATTCGTCACGCCCTCGACTTGGTCGAAGCCCTCCCCGATCCGGATCGCTGCAGCGACACCGAGGCGCTCCTCGAGCGCGACCCCAGCGTCGAAAAGCCGGCGCACGCCCAGCTGCGCGAGACTTTGGCCCGTGCCGAGGCCGCCTTTTCGACGCACCACTTTCGTCGCGCCGAGACGCTGACGCGCAAGGCGCTCGAGGCGGCCACGACGACCGACGCGCCCCGCCTGCGCGCGGACGCCTTGCACCTGCGCGCACAGCTGGCCACGAACCGCGGCGACTTCGAGGCCGCCCGCCGCGACCTCGAGGAGACGGGTTGGCTCGCGGTTTCCGCCGACGACGATCACCGCGCGCTTCAAGCGTGGGTGTCCTTGGTCGACGTGGTCGGCGCGGGCCTGGTCGACGACGAGGGCTGGCCGATGTGGGCCCGTGCGGTCGACGCGACGATCCAACGCCTAGGCCAAGCCCACAGCGCCGAGGCGATCCACCTGGCCAACGCGATCGGCGATGTGCACGAGACGCACGGCCGCTACGAAGAGGCGCGCACGCACTACGAAAAAGCGCTGGCCCTGGCCGAGGCCCACCCCGGCGACCTGGGCTCGATGGAGATCCACATCCACAACAACCTGGGCATCGTGCTCAACGCCCTGGGCGACTACCCGGCCGCGATCGCCGAGCTCGAAAAAGCCCGCGACATGTACGCCGCGCGCAACGGCCCGGACCACCCCGACGTG
>JAUIJR010000733.1 GCA_030431075.1 Polyangia bacterium
AGTCGGCCCGCACCAACAAGACGACGCTGCGTGCTTCGAGGCTGTCGCGCTCGGCGTCGTTGAGGTGCCGGGTCGCCACGGGGTCGCGCAGGGCCGCCGGCGCGATGAGCTCGGGGCCACGCGGCAAGAGCTCGACGTGCAGACCGAGCAGCTCGTCGTCGGGCCGCCCATTGGGCGTGGGTACGAGCTCCCCGTTGTCGAGCTCGACCATCTCGCCGACTTTGCGATCCGTGTCGTGCGGCTCGGTGGCGATGAGCTTGCGCAAGGCGGCGAGCTCTCCGCTCTCGGCCCGCTCGCCGAAGGCCGCGACGACCTCGCGGTCGAGGGCCTCGCGCGTCGGCGCCTCGGGCATCGACGCGGGGCGCAACAAGAGCAGGTAAGCGTGGCTTGTGCGGTCGCCAAAGACGACCGTGTGCGCGCGATCGTTGTGCTCGCTTTGTTCGCCCGCCTCGGTGGGCCCTTGGCTCGGCCCCGTTGGACCGGTCGCGGCGCCCGTGGGTGCGGCGGTGGGAGCGGGGCGCGCCGCGTCGTCGCCGGCGGGCGGCGACTCGGACTTGCAGCCCAGGGCCAGCGCGGCCGCGAGGGACAAGAGGAGAGGGGAGGCGTTCACGGTTCCTTCGTCGGGGCCGAGAGCAGCTCGGCGAAGAGGCGGCCGTCGACGTTACCACCGGTGATCATCAAACCGATCCGCGCCCCGGCCGGGATCCGCCCCTCGGCGCGGGCCGCCCGCAAGGCCGCGAGGCCCGCGGCGCCCGAGGGCTCGACGCAGAGCTTGGCGTGCCGAAAGAGATCGACGGTCGCGCGGCGCAAGGCCGCGTCGTCGACGGTGTGCGCGCCCGCGAGATCTCGGCGCGCGATCTCGAAGTTGAGCGCACCCACGCGCACGGGCTTGAGCCCATCGGCCAAGGTCGGCGCCGGCTCGACCGCGACCCGCTGGCCGGCGGCGAGGCTTTGGCCCATGGCGTCGCAGCCCACCGGCTCGACCGCCCAGATCTTGGTGTGTCGCTTCCCGCGGTCGCGATAGGCCAAGCAGGCTCCGGCGATCACGCCGCCCCCGCCCACGGGCACGAAGAAGTGATCGAGCTCGGCCCCGGTCGCCTCGCGCACCTGCTCACGAAACTCGAGGCTGGCCGTACCCGCGCCGCACACGATGTCGGCGTGGTCGAAGGGCTGGATCACGATGCCCCCCGTCTCGGCCGCGCGGGCCAAACACGCGGCCTTGCGCTCCTCGGAGGTCGTCCCCGCGAACTCGATGCTGGCCCCCAAGGCGCGCACGCCCTCGACTTTGACGGCCGGGGCATCGGTGGGCATGCAGATGTGCGCCGAGATCCCAAAGGTCCGCGCGGCGAGGGCGACGGCCTGCGCATGGTTGCCGGAGCTGAAGGTGAGGACGCCGCGCGCGCGCGTGGCCACGGGGATCCGTCCGACGGCGTGCAGGGCACCGCGCGCCTTGAACGCCCCGATGTGCTGCAGGTTCTCGCACTTGATCCACAGATCGACCTCGAGCTCGCGCGAGAGCTGGTCAAGGCGCAAGGCGGGCGTGCGGCGGACCCGGCCGGCGATCCGCTGGGAGGCGGCGTGCACATGCGCGCGATGGAGCGACTCACCCAAGGCGCGGGCCTCGGCTTCGCTCGGGGGATCGGCGCGGGTCC
>JAUIJR010000224.1 GCA_030431075.1 Polyangia bacterium
CTGTGGTTCGCCCCGCGTCGCGTCGCGCTCGACAGCTTGGCCCGCCGCAGCCGCGTGCTCTACGAGCTCGCCGAAGGCGACAGTGAGAACGTCGCCCAAGAGCTCGAGCAGATCTGCGAGCAACAACCCGGCGACGCCACGGTCTTTTTGGCCCTGGCCGCCTTGGATCGCTCGCGCGGTCGGGCCGAGCGAGCGAAGGCCATTCACCGCACCGTGCTCGCTTCGGCCGAGCTTCCGGCGGAGCAGCGGGTGGCGGCGCTGGTGGGCCTGGGCCGCGATCTGCTCGCCCAAGGCAACGAGCGGGCGGCCGTGGGTGCCCTCGTTCGCGCGGTGAGCTTGGCCCCGCGCTCGGTGGCGACCCTCGAGACCCTCGCCCGGGCCCTCGAGCAAGCCGGCGCCTGGGAGCGGGCCGCGGCGGCGTGGGAGCGCCTCGAAAAACAAGTCGAAGGTCGGCGCGCCCGCGAGGCGCGGATCGGTCGCGGCCACGCCTTGGCCGGGCAGGCCCTCGAGGCCCTCGAAGACGGCGAGGACCGCAAGGCGCGAAAACTGGCCGACCGCGCCTGCGAGCTGGCGCCCGACAGCGGCCACGTGTGGACGACCCGCGCCCGCGTCGAGTCGCGCTGTGGCGATGCGGCCGCGGCCCTCGAGGCCTGGCAGCGCGCCTGGGAGCTCGCGCCCGCCGGTGCGCCTTTGCTCGTGCCCGAGGCGTGGCGATGGGCCTCGGAGAACAACCGCCACGAAGACATGATCGAGCGCATGCTCTCGAGCTTGCGGGTCAGCCAAGACCCCGACCTCGCCGTGCCCCTGGCCGAGCACGTCGCGCGTCAGCACCCCGACCAGGCGACCGCGGCCTTGTCCCGCATGGCCGACCGCAGCGCGGCCGCACGCTTGGGCCAGGTGCGCTTGCACCTGTCTCGCGGGCAGCGCAACGAGGCCCGCGAGGCCGCGACCACGCCGCCCAAGGCCGCCGGCTTGTTGTGCCGTCGCTGCGGCACCGCGCTGGGCGGCTTTCGCTTTCGCTGCGCCCACTGTGGCACCTGGGACAGCGCGACGACCCAAGGCATCGAGCCCGGGACGCCGCGCAAGCGCTGAGAGAGCGCCCGCGAGCTCAGCTCAGGCCGATGAGCGCGGCGAAGTTGGGCCCCAACATCGCGTCGACTTGCGCGGCCGAGACCGGCATGCGCTCGACCCAGCCGCGGATGGTCCCGTAGTCGTAGCTGCCGTCCTCTTCATGAAAGCCGTAGGGCGCGTCGGTGCCGAACAAGCAGCGCTCGGGCCCCATGGCCGCGACGGCATCGCGGGCCAGGGCCTCGTCGATATAGGGGCTCGACAAGTCGACGTGCAAGTTGGGCAGGGCGTTCTTGTAGGCCCACAGGTCGTCGTAAAAGGGGAAGCCGGCGTGAGCGGCGATGATCGTCAAGCGCGGAAAGGCGGCGGCCAAGTCCCGGTAGGCGCCGCGCCGGCCAAAGCCGAGATGGATGAGCACCGGCAAGGCGAGCTCTTGGCAGCGCGCGAGCAGGGGCCCCAAGATGGAGGTGCGGTAGTCGTGCCAGTGCGGGTGCAGCTTGACGCCGACGAAGCCCGGCGCGTGGCGCCAGCGCTCGAGAGTGTCGAGGACATGGGGGTCCGCCGCTGGGTTCAAGAAGATCCAGCCGAAAAAACGCTCGGGGTGGGCGGCGAGCACTTCGGCCAGTCGCGCATTGTCGGGCTGCGCGTAGATGGCGTAGACCTCCCGGCCGAGGCGAAGGTCGCCACCGCGCGTCAACGTCGCTCGGTGGACGCGCTCGGCCAGCGCCCGCGTCGAGGGCCGGCGCATCAGCTTGCGCATGACGGCCAACAAACGCTCCGGCGTTTGGGGGAGGGGGTCGTTCATCGCCGGGATCAAGGCGATGCGGTCCACCCCGGCCGCGTCCATCTTGGCCACCACGCGCTCGAGCTCGAGCATGCGGGGTTCGAAGTGCGCGTGACAGTCGATGATCACGCGCGCGGGCTCACTTGGTGAGGGTCATTGTGTAGTCCTCGGTGCCGTCTTCGTCATAGAAGGTCAGCTGCAAGGTGGTCTCGCTTTGCATCTCGATCAGCGCGAAGCCGGGGGTCTCGTCGTCGGCGAACAAGGTCGGGTTGTTGTCCCGATTGTCGAAGTCGGTGGTCTTCGCGCCCGCGCCCGAGACCACGAAGGTCGTGCCGCAGACCGGGCTGAAGACCTGGCGGTTGTGGTCGTGGCCCGAGAAGTAGATGTCGATGGCACCACAGATCGACTCGTCCATGAATTCCTTGACCGGGATGCCGCTGACGAGGGGGACGAAGGGGATACCTTCGTAGGTGCCGGCGTTGCCGTGGGCGCCATTGGAGATGTACGGGTGGTGGCCGTAGGCGAACTTCCACGCGGCGTTGCTGCCTTGTACGCCGGCGTCGAGCCAGCTTTGTTGCTCGGTCGTCATGCGGTCGAACATCAAGTGGTTGGTGTCCAGGCCGAAAAAGTGCACGCCCTTGTGCTCAAAGTCGTACCAGATGTCCGGCATCGTGAACTTGTCGGTGTCACTCATGCCCGCGTAGGCGATCTCGTAGCCGGCCTTGCCCCACTGGTTGGGAATCTCGCCGTAGTCGTGGTTTCCGAGCACGACCCAAAAAGGAAGGGTCAAGTCGGCGTAGGGCTCTTCGAACTTGGTGATGAACTGCATGTCCGTCACCGAGTCCACGCCGTCATCGTAGAAGTTGTCGCCCAGGTACAAGACGAAGTCACAGCCGCCCGTTCGCGTCTCGCACAGCATCTCGATCGCGTTGGCGACCGCGTACTGCGAGGCGTTGCCCTCGCCGGCGTCGCCCATGGCAATGAAGGCGAAAGGCTCGAAGGCCGAGCCGTCGCCGTCGCCGTCGCCGTCACCATCGCCGTCCCCGTCTCCGTCGCCATCGCCGTCCCCGGTGGTCGGGCCGTCACCATCACCATCACCATCACCATCACCATCACCATCACCATCACCATCACCATCGCCGGTGGTCGGGCCATCACCATCGCCGTCGCCATCACCGGTGGTCGGCCCATCGCCATCGCCATCGCCATCGCCATCGCCTTGCGTGGTCGCTTCGGCGCTGCTGCTCTCGCTCGAGCTCGAAGTCGAGCTCGACTCCGGTCCGCTCGAGGCCTCTTCGGTGCCGCTGCTCTCCTCGCCCGCCTTCGAGTCGTCGCCACACGCGAACAAGGTCGAGGCCGCCGCGAAGGCCAAGGAGATCGAAAGAACTCTACGCATGCGCCGAGTGTAGCCAGCGACAAGGCGCGGTGGGCGCAGGGAACGCGAGTTCGAGCACATGTCTCCAAAGCGGCACCGGACTGCTAAAAAGCGGGCGGATGAGCGACGCAAAACCGCGCGGCGGAGCCGAGAGCCTGTTCATCGTGGACGCGAACAACCTCGTGTTCCGTGCCTACCACGGCCTGCCCCCCCTGACTTCGCCGGACGGAACTCCGGTCAACGCCGTTCATGGCTATGTCCGCATGATCTTGGCCCTGCGCCGTGAGTTCGCCCCCGAGAGTTTCGTCGCCGTCTTCGACGCCAAGGGCCCGAGCTTCCGACGCGAGATCTACGAGGCCTACAAGGCCAACCGCCCGCCCGCGCCGGAGGACCTGATCCCCCAGCTGCCCTTGGTGCGTGAGGCGACGGCCGCCTTGTCGATCCCTTGGACCGAGGAGGTGGGTTTCGAGGCCGACGACCTGGTGGCCAGCTACGCCATCGCCGGTCGTGACGCGGGGCATCACGTCACCATCGTCTCCTCGGACAAGGACCTGATGCAGCTGGTCGATCCCGAGGACCACCCCAACCCGATCCGCATGTGGGATCCGATGAAGTCGCGCCTGATCGGACCGGCGGCCGTCGTCAAGAAGTTCGGCGTCGGCCCCGAGAAGCTCGGCGACCTACTGGCGCTGACGGGGGACTCCGTCGACAACGTGCCGGGCGTACCGGGCATCGGGCCGAAGACCGCGGCGACCTTGCTCGAGGAGTACGGCGACCTCGAGGCCATCTTGCAAAACGCGCCCGAGATCAAACAAAAGAAGCGACGCGAGCGGCTGATCGAGCACGCCGACGACGCCCGGATGTCGCGCGAGCTGGTCGAGCTGCGCCGCGACGCCCCGCGGGCCCTGAGCTTCGATGAGCTGCGCGACCCGGGCTCGGATCCGGAGACCATGCGCGCCTTTTTCGAGCCCCTGGGCTTCAAGAGCGTGCTGGCCGGGAGCCCCAATTTGCCGACCAGCGGCGGCAAAGGCCGACGCGCGGCCGTTCCCAAGTCGGACGCCGCCCTCGCGCCCATGGACGCCGCGCAGATCGATGCCCTCGATGCGCTCGAGGTGCAGACCTTCGCGGCCGACAATCTCGACGCGCTGCGCGACTTTGTCGACCAAGCCGGGGCGCGCGGTGGCCTGGGCCTCGCGTGGGTCACCAGCGAAGAGGACATCATGCGGGCCGAGCTCGTCGGCGTCGGGCTCTCGCGGCCCGGGCCCAAAGGAGAAGGGGTGGAGGCTGGCTACCTTCCACTCGCCCACCGCAGCTTGGCCGACGGCGCGGTGAGCATGATCGACCGCGAGGCGGCCTTCGAGATCCTCGCGCCCGCTTTGGCCGAAGCGGGGCTGTTCAAGTACGTGCACGGCTACAAGGAGCTCGCCTCTTGGCTCGAGGGACACGGTCACACTTTGGCCGGCGTGCGCGTCGACCCGATGCTGGCGAGCTACACTCTCGATCCCGCGCGCAGCTCTCACGAACTCGACGCGCTGGCCAAGGGCCTCGCCGACTTCAGCGTCATCTCCCTGGAGTCCGTGGTCGGCAAGGGGCGCAAGCGCGTGCCCATCGACCAGGTCGCGGTCGCTCAAGCGGCGCCCTGGGCCGGGCAACAAGCGGCGCTGAGCCTGCTTTTGGGCCAACACCTCGAAGCGCAGCTCGAAGCTGCGAGCGACTCGGTCCAAAAACTGTTCTACGAGGTCGAGATGCCGCTGGCCGAGGTCCTGATGAAGGTCGAGCGGCGCGGCATCTTGCTCGACGCCGAGGTCTTTCACACCCAAGCCGAAGAGATCGGCGGGCGTTTGGAGCGCCTGCGCAAGGCCATCGAGGCCGATGCGGGCTACCCGATCAACCCCGAGTCGCCCCAACAGCTCCAAAAGCTGCTCTTCGAAGACCGCGGCTTGCCGGCCAAGAAGAAGACCAAGACGGGCTACAGCACCGACGCTTCGGTGCTCGAAGAACTCAGCTTGCTCGACCCGATCGTCAAGCTGATCTTGGAGCATCGCTCCTTGAACAAACTCAAGGGCACCTACCTCGACACCCTGCCGACCCTGGTCGCCGCCGAGACGGGGCGCTTGCACTCGCACTTTCGCCAAGCGGTCGCCCAGACCGGCCGCCTGTCGAGCCGCGATCCGAACCTCCAGAACATCCCGATCCGCACGGACCTGGGCCGTCGGATCCGCGAGGGCTTCGTCGCCCCCCAAGGCCAAGTCTTGGTCACCCTCGACTACTCGCAGATCGAGCTGCGGGTGCTCGCGCACCTGTCGGGCGACGAGGCGCTGACGACGGCCTTTCGGGAAGGCGCGGACGTGCACCGGCGCACCGCGGCCGAGATCTTTGAAGTGCCCTTCGAAGAGGTCGACTCCGAGCAGCGCACGGTGGCCAAGGCGGTGAACTTCGGCGTCATCTACGGCCAAAGCGCCTTTGGGTTGAGTCGCACCCTGGGCATCCCCCAAGGTCGCGCGGGCCGCTACATCAAGCGCTACTTCGAGCGCATCCCGGGGGTCGCCGCCTACATGGAGACCCTGATCGACAACGCGCGACGTACGGGCTACGCCGAGACCATCTCGGGTCGGCGTCGGCGGATCCCCGAACTCTCGCGGCGTGGCGCCGCCAAGGCCTACGGCGAACGCATCGCCCGCAACACCCCGATTCAGGGCAGCGCGGCCGACATCATGAAGATCGCCATGGTCGAGGTCGAGCGTCGCTTGGCCGAGATCGAGTGGGCGCGCATGCTGCTGACGGTGCACGACGAGCTGATCTTCGAGTGCGAGGAAGCGAAGGTCGACGCGCTGATCGAGCTGGCCAAGCCCGCGATGGAAGAGGCGTTCGAGCTCTCGGTGCCCCTGGTGGTCGACCGCGGGGTAGGGCGCTCGTGGGCGGAGGCCAAAGGGTGAGCCCGCCGCTCGGCACGCCGCTCAGCGTCGAGCAAGCCGTCGCGCGCCTGCGTCAAAGCTCGATTCCCACGCCGGTCCTCGAGGTCGCCCGCACCTTGCAGGCGGCCGGCCATGCGGCGGTGATGGTCGGCGGGAGCGTGCGCGACACCCTCTTGGGACGTCAGCACGGCGACTGGGACCTGGCGAGCTCGGCGACGCCGACCGAGGTGCAGGCAGCCTTTCGGCGCACGATCCCCACCGGCATCGAGCACGGAACCATCACGGTGATGGTCGGTCGCGGCGATCAACGCGAGGGCGTGGAGGTCACGACCTTTCGCGGCGAGGGAGCCTATGTCGACGGCCGCCGCCCGACCGAGGTCCACTTCTTGCGCGAGCTCGAAGACGACCTGGCCCGCCGCGACTTCACGATCAACGCGCTGGCCTGGGACCCCATCCGCGAGCAGTTCACCGACGCCTTCGACGGCCTCGCGGACCTCAACGCCGGGCGGATCCGGGCCGTCGGCGTGGCCCTCGATCGCTTTTTGGAAGACGGCCTACGCGTGATGCGGGCGGTCCGTTTTGCGGCGACCTTGGGCTTTGCGCTCGAGGCCGAGACGGAAGCGGCGATCGAAGGCGCGCTGGAGGTCTTCGACAAGGTCAGCCGCGAGCGCGTACAAGTCGAGCTCTTCAAGCTCCTGGGTGCCGCGCAGCCCTCGCGTGGCCTGGCCCCGATGGCCCGCCGCGGACTATGGCCGCGCGTGCTTCTGCCGATCGATGGGGAGCTCGAGGCGTTGATCGCCAGCTGCGACGCACGACCGCCCCGGGTCGAGGTCCGCTTGGCCCACCTGCTGCGCGCGGCGAGCCCCGAGGCCGCCCAGCTCGAAGCGGTGCTCGACGGTCTCAAGCCGAGCCGAGCCCTGCGCGCCGACATCATGCACCTGGTCGCCCCGGAGCTCGAGCGTCTCGTCGAGCCCACGACCCCGGAGCCCGAGCTGCGCCGCATCGTCGCCCGCCTCGGCCGCGAGCGCCTGCCCGACGCGCTCGACATGCTGGCCGCCGACGAAGCCGCCCGCACCCGCGTCCAGGCCGCCGTCGCAGACAAGGCCATCGTCGCCAAAGAGCTCGCCCTGGCCGGGCGCGACCTCATCGCCGAAGGCGTGTGCAAGCCAGGCCCCCAGATCGGCGAAATCTTGGCCGCACTGCTCGAAGCCGTCCTCGAAGCGCCCGAACTCAACGATCGCCAGGCGCTGCTGGCCCGCGCCCGGGCGGAAAAAGACGATCAGCGCTAGCTGATCTGCGAGGTCGGAGAGGTCGTTGTCGAGGGCGGGGACCTGCCCCCCGCCGGAGCGGTCGATGATCACGGCGGAGCGGTCGTCGAGTTCGGCCGGAGCGGCCGGTGATAGTGACGGAGCGGGCGTCGAGTTCGGCTGGTGCGTTCGGTGCTCGCGGCGGAGCGGTCGTCGAGTCTGGCCGGGGCGGTCCTGAATCCTGGCTGGAGCGCCCGTAGGGGGAACTTGGAGTGGTTGTAGACCCGTTCGGAGCGGTCGTTGATCTGGACGGAGCGGTCGTTGATCTGGACGGAGCGGTCGTTGATCTGGACGGAGCGTTCGTTGATCTGGACGGAGCGGTCGTTGATCTAGGCGGAGCGGGAACCGCGCCCTGGCGGAGCGCGGGTAGATTTCTCCCGGAAGGGTCGCTGCCTCTCGCGGAGCGGTCACTGCCCTCCGGCGGAGTGGTCGCTGCTCTTTGCCGGAGCGCTCATCGATCCCGTCGGAGCGCTCGCTACTTTCGCCGGTCGATCGGTCGCTATCTGGCGTCCAACGGCCGGTCTCAGGGAGTTCCGACCGTAGTCTCGATGCAGTACACGCCCCACGAGTAGTCGCAGTCTCGGGTGCGGCTCACCATCGCCCCAGGTCCAATCTGGTACGCGTGGCCACCGCGAAAGGTCGTGCTGTCGTCGGTCACGGCCCAGTCGTTGCAGTTTTCACCGACATCCCCGGGTCCCGTGGCCATGCCGGTGCGGAAGGTCGTCGCGCTACCGATATCGGCGCCGTCGGGACGGTGGCGGATGGGGGTGGCCCAGCGGCCCTCGGCCATCTCTTCTTTGGTCCGCGCGATGACGGTACCGTCGCCGCGGATCCAGCCCCGGTCGACTGCGGGCAGGCGCTCCGCCGCGCTGGTCGTGCTCGTACTGACGTAGGCGACGGCAGTCCGGGTCGGGATCTGGTCGTCGATGGCGTCCTGGCAGATCGCATCGAAGGCGGCGAGGTCGGCGGGGAGAGTGCCTCCGCCCGTGACCACGAAGGCGAGACGCTCATCCCCGGTGGCCTCGAGCGGCTGTAGGGCGTGCGTGTAGTCGATCTGCGCGCAGAGCAGATTGCGCTGAGCGTTGCAGCCCCCGGAGGTTTGGCCAAAGCCGTCGCGGTCTCGATTGGGCGCAGCCGCGGCCCCGTCGACCCCTCCGTCGGCCGTCGTCCAAGCGCTGCAGTGCTCATCCGATGGCGTGTTGTCGGAGGCAATGCCCGTCCAGGCGTTCGTGGAGTAGCCACCCATCGGTGTGATGCCCGGCGGGTACATGTAACCGCTGGTGGCCAAGTCACTCGGGCGGTCCAAGACCGGGTAGCCATCGAGGGTTACCCATCCGCGCGCACCGC
>JAUIJR010000225.1 GCA_030431075.1 Polyangia bacterium
CCGACGGCCATGCGCCAAGTCGGCGATGACGTCGAGCTCGACATCATCGTCAGCCCCCGCGCGAGCCAGACGGCCATCGTCGGGATGCACGGCGACCGGATCAAGGTGCAGTTGGCGGCGCCCCCGGTGGACGGCGCAGCCAATCGGGCCCTGATCGAGCATCTGGCCAAGCGACTCGGCGTAGGCCGGCGCGAGCTCGAGCTTCGCCGTGGACACAAAGGCCGCAAAAAGACGCTGCGCGTGCTCGGCCGCAGCCTGGAGACGGTGCGCCGCGACCTGGCCTTGCTCGCCCTCGCGGCCGCGACCTTTGTGCTCGGCGCTTGCGAGGCGCGGGTCGAGGCCGAGCTGAGCGTGATCCTGCCCGAAGAACGGGCGGCCTTGCAGGACGTCGACAACGCGAGCGTCGTGCTGCTGCCGCAAAACGAGTTCTACTCCTTCGCCGTCGATGGCCTCGACTTCGAGCTCGAGCTCGACTTGCCCGAGGACGGCGGGCCGCACGAGCTCGAGCTGTACTTGGCCAAAGGGGAGACCCTGCGCGCGTGGGGTCGCAGCGCGAGCTTCGAAGTCGGCGTGGGCGACACCCCGGCCGTCTACGTCGGACCGCCCGGGCGCCTGTCGACCTTTCCGCGGGAGATCGACGACCCCGATCCGGATCTGCGCGTCGCCGCCTTGCGAGGTCGCGGGGCGCTCTTGTTGCACGACGACGGCGCGAGCTTCTTTTTGTCCAACAAGACCCTCGACACCGCGGCGCTGGCCGCCCTCCCCGAAGCGTCCGCCTTCCAAGGTGGGTGCTTGGTCGGGATGCCCGACGGAGGGGCGCTGCGCTTGGGCTTGGGGGCGTCGGCCCGAGCCAGCTACTTCGACCCCGCGACGAACGCCTGGCTCGAGCTCGAAGCCCCGACCGAGCTCGACGGCTTGGACGCGAGCACGCCGACCGCCCTCTCGAGCGACGAGGGCCAGCTGGTGATCTGGAGCCCCGCCGGAGCTCGCAGCCTCGACTTGGACTTCGACCCTCGCGCGGACGCGCTCGCGCTCACGCCGCTCGATGGGGGCATCCCCTTGGATGCGGCGCGCACGGGCGCCCACGCCACCCCCGACTTCCTCTTTGGGAGCGACGATCCCAGCCCCGTGGTCTGGGGACTCGAAGCGGGTGCGCTGGGTCCCTCGGGGCCGTGGGTGGGCGCGCGCTGCGTGCAGCTCGAAGCGAGCCGCTGGCTTTGCGGCGGCGGCCTGCGCGAGGACCAACCCAGCGCAGACCTGGTCGAGCTGCGACGCGAGGCACAAAGCTGGAACATCAGCGAGCTGGGCGCGGCCCTGGGCGAGCCGATGCGCGACCCCTGGCTGTGGACCGACGACCTTGCGCTCTACGCGCAGTCGGACGGGCGGCTACGCGCTCTCGACCTCGCCGACCTCTCCGTGCGCGGCGACGAGAGCGACGCGCGACGACACGCGCGAGGCCAGTTTTTTCGGCTCGACAGCGGTGTTACCTTCCAGGCCGGTGGCACCGATGAGATCGGGGCCCCGCTGACGCGATGGCAGGTCTTCCTCCCGGACATCGCGCCTTGAAAGCACGGAGTCTCAGCTCTCCCAAGGTTTCTCACGCGCCGACTCGGCGCGACGCGCCGCCCGGTCGGCGGCCCCCCACGCACGCGACGACGAACACATGAGCGACACCCTCTCCATCAAGGACAACCGCACCGGCAAAGAATACGAGGTCCCGATCAGCGACGGGACCATCCCCGCTTCGGCCCTTCGCAAGATCAAGGTCGACGCCGAGGACTTCGGTCTGATGGCCTACGACCCGGGCCTGAAGAACACCGCCTCGTGCCGTTCGAAGATCACTTTGATCGACGGCGACAAGGGCATCTTGCGCTACCGCGGTTACCCGATCGAACAACTCGCCGAGCAGTCGACCTTCGTCGAGGTCGCCTACCTCCTGCTCCACGGTGAGCTGCCCAACAAGCCGCAGCTCGACAAGTGGACCCACGAGATCACCGTCCACACCTACGTCCACCAGTTCCTCATCAAGGGGATGGAGGGCTTCAAGTGGGACGCCCACGCGATGGGCAAGATGACCTCGATGCTGGCCACCTTGTCGACCTTCTACAACGACTCGAAGAAGGTCCGTGACCCCGAGGTCCGCCGCGAGCACATCATCAAGATCATCGCCAAGATGCCGACCCTGGCCGCGTGGTGCTTCCGCCACGCCCTCGGCCGTCCCTACATCTACCCGGACAACTCGCTGAGCTACGTCGGCAACTTCTTGAACATGCTCTTTCGCATGTCGGAGCCGAAGTACGAGCCCAACCCCGTGCTCGAGCGTGCGCTCGACGTGCTGTTCATCTTGCACGCCGACCACGAGCAGAACTGCTCGGCCACCGCGGCGCGCAATGTGGGCTCGGCCGAGACCGACCCCTACTGCTCGCTGGCCGCGGCCAACGCCGCGCTCTACGGCCCGCTGCACGGTGGCGCCAACGAGGCGGTCCTTCGCATGCTCCGCGAGATCGGGGATGTGAAGAACGTCGGCAGCTTCATCGAAGACTGCAAAAGTGGCGGCCGCCGCCTCATGGGCTTTGGCCACCGCGTCTACAAGAACTACGACCCGCGCGCGCGCATCATCAAGGGACTCGCCCACGAGGTCTTCCAGGTCACCGGCAAGAACCCGCTGCTCGACATCGCCTTGGAGCTCGAGAAGATCGCGCTCGACGACGAGTACTTCGTGTCGCGCAAGCTCTACCCGAACGTCGACTTCTACTCGGGCCTCATCTACCAGTCGATGGGCTTCCCGGTGGAGTTCTTCCCGGTCCTCTTTGCCATCCCCCGCGCCTGCGGGTGGTTGGCCCAGTGGCAAGAGATGCTCGAGGACCCCGAGCAAAAGATCGCCCGTCCGCGCCAGGTCTACGTCGGCGCCGACTTGCGCGACTACAAGCCGCTCGACGCTCGCTGAGCGACGCAGCTACACCACGCGAAAAGGCCGCACTGCACACGCAGTTGCGGCCTTTTTCGTGTCGCGCGGGGAACTCAGCGGCGCGCCGAGGGGCTGCGGTGCAGGGCCGCCGCAGCTGCGAACTGGCGCGCGAGCAGCGTCTCGCTGTCGCGGAAGCTGATGACGCCGAGTGCGCTGCTCAAGCGTCGACGAGAATTCAAAGTGGCTTTGGCGCGGGCTTGCATGACGCCCGACATGCGGTGCAGTCACCGTGCCAGCCGGCAGCGGAACTGGCGCTTCGCCGGGACTCACCGGATTCCGGGCACATGCGGCGAGCCGCGCAAAAGTGACGGGGTCGCAAGTCGCATCCGCTAGCCCCTCCCCCGCGCAAGCGTATGCACGAACGGCGATCGGTGCGCAGGCCGATGCCCACCGGGACCCCAGCCGCGACTCACCCCATATTCACCCTCAACCGCGCAAAGCCGCCGTCGCCGGCTTTTTGATCCGATCCGTGTGCATTTGGGGATACACTCCCAGCGATGAACGAAGCGGAGGCTCCGTACGAGATCCGCGAAGTCGGGGAGCGCGTACACGTCGTTTGGCGTGGCCGCTGGGACGAACCGGCCGCGGAGTCTTTTGCCTCCGCGATGATGAACTTCCTGGCCCAACGGGAAGACAACCCGGCCCTGGTCGTCGACGCGACCCGCCTTCAGCACTGCAACATCCTGGCCCGCGGCCGGCTGGCCGACCTGCACGAGGCCATGCGCCCGCAGATCGGCCGATGCGTCTATGTGGCAACGAGCGCCCGCATGCGCGGCTTGTGCCTGTGGATCATCAAGGTCGCCGGTGACGAGCGAGCCAAGGTCCTCGCCAACGACGAGGATGTCGAGGCGTGGCTGAACTCGGACGAGACGCGAGTCTCCGACGCGCAACGCCGAATCCTCAAACACCTCGACCAAGCCGGAAAGGCGGCGACCTGATGGCCGAAGTACGTCGCGCCAACATCGTCCGTCGCTTGGGGGCCAAAGCCATGCGCAGCATGAGCAAGGTCCTGCTCGGCTACGACCCCGTCTTCATCGAGGAGATGCTCAACATGATGGGCTCCAGCGGAGTCCGGGTGTGGGGCGAGCGTCTCCAAGACACGATGAATCAGCTCGATGAGCGCTTTGGCCACCACGAAGCGCAGCACATCGTCTCATTCGCGGCCATGCTCAACGGCTGCCCCTTTTGCTCGATCGGGCACATGTATGCGGGCAACCTCTACTTGTTCGCCGAGGACGAGAACAGCCTCTACCCCATCGACGAGCGCGACGTGCTCTCCTTGCAAGAGCTCCCGGACGAGCAGCTGATGGCGGAGTTCACCAAGCGCCTGCAGGGGACGCCCTTCGCTCCCACCTTGGCCCACTACGAGCGCCTCTACGCGCTCAAGTTCGGCGGTGCGCAGGCCGAGTCGCGCGAGGACGAGCTCTTCTTGGCCGCCATCGGCGTGTGGGACCTGCTCACCGAGTGCACGATCCTCAGTGAGGGCATCGAGCCGGCCAACATCGACCCCTTGGCGGAGATCGCCAAGGACCGGCGCTTGATCGAGCGCTACCACGCCGCCCGCGGTCGCTGAGCCGACACCCGTCCACAAAAAAAGCCCGGGACCATGCCCGGGCTTTTTCGTGAACTCGGCCAGTGGCCCGGCCTAGGCCCGGCGACGTCGCCAACCCCACAGCCCGAAGAGGGCCAACAGCCCGAGGCCCGAGGGTCCCGCGTCGCCCTCGACCTCACAGGCACAGCCGGTGCCGCCGCCCGCGTCGTCGAGGCCCGCGTCCCCGGTCTCGCCGCCGGTCCCGGCCTCGCCGGTGCCGGAGTCGCCGGCCTCGCCCGAGCCGCTCTCTTCGCCGGTGGTGGGCGGAGGCAGCGGGGGCTCGGGGTCTTCGTCGACGCCGATCTGCACGGCCTGCGAGATGGCCTCGTTGCCAGCGAAGTCGACGGCGCGCGCCTCGAGGGTGTAGGTGCCGGTGGGGAAGTTGACGGTGTCCCAGGTGTAGGGCGGCGCCGGATCCGAGGCCACGTCGACCCCGTCGATGATGAGGGTCACGGATTGGACGCCCCATCCGTCGCCGTCGTTCGCATCGACGGCGATCGGGATCGTCACCTGCCCTGCGCCCATGGAGTCGAAGATCGACTGGTCGGCCGGGTTGGTGATGCTCACCGTGGGCGGCGTGTCGTCGGGCTCGGCATTGAAGGGCGCGCCGCACATGGCCGAGTAGCCGCCGACCTCTCCGCCGGCGCAGCCGTTGGACCAGCTCCCGCCGGGCGTCGCCGGGGCGAAGGGGAAGCCGCGACACTCGGGACCGGGCGCCCAGGTGCCGTCCGACTGGTGGCAAGGCGTGATGTCGATGTTGTACTCGGCGAGCTGCGTCTCGAGCCACTGCATCCCGATGTGCATCATCGAGTAGTAGCCGCCGCCACCACAGGCTCCGCCGTAGCTCGTGATGCCGAAGACGCGCCAGGTGTCGTCACCGCCTTGCGAGGCGTCGAGCTTCACGTAGACCGGGCCGCCGGAGTCGCCCTGGCAGCTGTCTTTACCGTTGCCACCGATGTAGGCCTCGTTGCCGTTGGTGATCTGGTTGATGGTCGTGGTGACCTCGCGCTTGATGCCGTAGGGGCCGGTGTCCGCGTTGCCGAAGCCGACGATGGTCACCTCTTTGCCCGGCTGCAGCACCGTGGTCTCGCAGCCCATCAAGATCGGCGTGATGGGGATGTCGTTTTGCGGCTCGGACAGGACACAAAAGGCGTGGTCCTGTCCCCCGCCCCCACCGCTGTAAGAGGGGTTGGTGCGGCACATGGCGGTGTTGACCGAACGCGCCGGGCCGTTTTGACGCTCGCCGAAGTACACGCGGTTTTGGGGCCCGCAGTGCGCCGCGTAGACGACGACCTGGGGGTGCACCAAGGTCCCGGTGCAGCCGCCAAAAGTGACGGTGGTGGGCCACCCGCAGGTGTCCACGTCCGTGCCGCCGTAGATGAGCGGGTCGGTGTCCGGATCCGCGTCGAGCTGGTCGGTCGCGGGACGCGGAGGATCCGACGCTCTGGCCGTCGAGGCCAAGGTGAGCGTGGAAACACACGCGATGACGGAGATACGCAACGAGCCTCGCATTGCCGAAATATCCCACTTGGGGCGGGGCCATCACAAGCCTCCTCCGGGCCGCGCCGCATTTCGTGGCAAGGCAGGAAAGCGGCGCGGCAAGCCCACCAGCTCGCGTTTACGCAAAGCCGGGGCGATCTCGCGCGTTTAGGGCGCGTTTGATTCGCAGGCCAGCCCACCTCGGCCGGCGGGCCCGAGCCCCGGTAAACGCGTGCTAGCGTCGCCGCGGCGTCGTTCGCCCCCCATGAACCAGCCCCAGCCGTCCAGCAGCGGCGCAGCCATGCAAACGGCCGCGCACCCGGTGGTCAACGAGCGCGGCTTCGGCACCTTCTCGGGTGTCTTCACCCCGAGCATCCTGACGATCCTCGGGGTGATCATGTACCTGCGCTTCGGCTGGGTCGTCGGAGAGGCGGGCCTGGGTCAAGCGCTGCTGGTCGTCCTGGTCGCACACCTGATCACCTTGTCGACGGGGCTGAGCGTCTCCTCCATCGCCACCAACCGCACGGTGCGGACCGGCGGGGCCTACTACATCATCAGCCGCTCGCTCGGCGCGCCGACCGGCGCCGCCATCGGCATCCCGCTGTTTTTGGCCCAGGCGCTCTCGGTCACCTTCTACGTCGTCGGCTTCACGGAGACCCTGGGCTACTTGTGGCCCCAGCTTCTGGACCCGGAGCTGATGGCCCAGGGGATCACCCGGCTCAACGGCTCGGGCCAAGCGGTGGCCGCCGGGGTGTGCTTGTTGGTCGGCTTGTTGACCTTCAAGGGCGCGGACATCGCCATCAAGACCCAGTACGTGGTCATGGCGGCGATCGCCTTGTCGCTGGTCGCCTTCGTCCTGGGACGCGGGGAGAACCCCCCGAGCGAGGTCACCTGGTGGAACAACGAGGGGGTCGGCTTCGGGCCCATCTTCGCCGTCTTCTTTCCGGCCGTCACCGGCATCATGGCCGGCGTCGGCATGTCCGGGGATCTCAAGGACCCCCGCAAGTCCCTGCCCAACGGCACCTTGCTCGCCATCGGCGTGGGCTTTTTGGTCTACATGGCCATCCCCTTTTGGCTGGCCGTCAACGCCGACAGCGACACGCTCATCAACGACAAGGAGGTCTTCTTCAAGATCTCGGCCGTGCCCGCGCTGATCTACGCGGGCGTTTGGGGCGCGACCTTGTCCAGCGCGATCGGATCTTTTTTGACCGCGCCGCGCACCTTGCAAGCGCTGAGCTTCGATCGCCTGGCCCCGGGTGTCTTCGCCAAAGGTTATGGGCCCAACCAAGAGCCGCGCGCGGGGGTCTTCTTCACCTTCTTGTTGGCCGAGGCCGGCATCCTAATTGGAGGCCTCGACGCCATCGCGGCGCTGCTCACCATGTTCTTTTTGGCCACCTACGGCTTTACGAACATGGCCTGCGCGCTGGAGCGATGGGCCGCGAGCCCCAGCTTTCGCCCCGACTTCAAGGTCCACTGGTCCATCAGTTTGACCGGCGGCATCGCGTGCTTCTACGTGATGTCCTACATCAACTTGCCGGCGATGATCGGTGCCTTCGTCATCTCGGGCATCATCTGGGTCTACGTGCAGCGCCGCTCCCTCGAGGCGACCTGGGGCGACGCGCGCCACGGCATCTGGGCCGCGCTCGTGCGCACGGCCCTCTACCGCCTGCGCCACACCGACTTTCACCCGGAGAACTGGCGCCCCAACTTGCTGATCTTGGGCGGCGGGATCAAAAAGCGTCTGCACCTGCTCGAGCTCGGCAGCTCGATCGTCCAAGACCGCGGCATCGTCACCTACATGCACTTCTTGCGAGGCAAGGTCTCCGACCTCGCCCAAGAGCGCATCGAGCTGCGCCGCTCTCTCGACGAAGCGATCGCGCTGCGATTCCCCCACGTCTTTTGCCGCGTGGACATCGTCGAAGACCTCTACAAGGGCGTCGTGGACGTCACGCAGTCCTACGGCGTGGGTTCTTTCGAGGCCAACACCGTGATGCTCGGCTGGCCCAAGAAGGCCGAGCGCCGCGAGGCCTACACCTCGATGTTGCGCGACCTGGTGCAGCTCGACCGCTCCTTGGTGCTGGTGAACTACGACCACCGACGACGCCTCGGCCGCGCCGAACGCATCTCGATCTGGTGGGGTGGCCTGCAACAAAACGGCAGCTTCATGCTCTTGTTGGCCTACCTGCTCACGGCGCACTTTCGCTGGCGCAACTCCACCGTCGAGGTGCTCACGGTGATCAACGACCCCGCGGAGCGTGAGGCGACGACCCGCGCGATTCAGGCGATCATCGAGTCGGCGCGACTGCAGGCCGAACCGCGGGTCATCTTGCGGGAGGGACGCGAGATCGTCGAGATCATGAAAGAGCACTCGGCCGGCTCGGACCTCGCCATCGTCGGCATGCGACTGCCCGCCGCGGATGCGGACCCGCATCCTTTCTTCGATCGCATGGACTCGATGTTGGAGGTCTTGCCCACGACCTTGCTCGTCCATTCGGCGCAACACTTCGAAGGTGAGCGGCTCCTGTTCGACTCGCCCAACCCGCAAGAGGGCAGCTCGAGCGCTTCGACCTCGGCCGGCGCGACCCAAACGCCCGAGGGCGCCGCGGACTCGAGCTCGCCGCCGCCGCCCGCCACCGACAACACGGTCCACGACGCCGAGCGCTCCATGATCACCCCCATGGACGACATCCACGAGGCGCTCGAGCGCGAAG
>JAUIJR010000226.1 GCA_030431075.1 Polyangia bacterium
CGACGCCGACGCCGACCCAGCGCCCGCCTCCGAGACCCCATGAGCACCCCTGTCGACCGCGCCCCCCTCGACATCGACGAAGAGCTCGTCGCGCCTTTCACCCGTCTGCGCGAGGACCGACGTGACGAGATCATCGTCGTCGAAGGTGAGCTGGCCGTCGAGCGCCTCTTGGCCGCCGCCCCTCGCTTCGAGATCGGCTGCGTCGCGTGCACGCCCTCTCGGGCCGAGCGACTGGCCGAGCGCATCCCGGCCGGAGTTCCGCTGCGGATCGGCGACCACGCGGCCTTGCGCGAGCTCGCGGGCTTCGACTTTCACCGCGGCACCTTGGCGTGGGCGCGCCGCCCGGCCGTCGGCGGACTCAGCGAGCTGGCCCAACGCCGCTACGCGCAAAAAAAACGACTGCTCGGGGTGATGGCCCACGGCCTCGCGGACCCCTCGAACCTCGGCGCGCTGGTTCGCAATGCGCGGGCCTTCGGCGCGGACTTCGTGGCCATTCATGCCGAAGGCGCCGACCCCTACGCGCCGCGGGCCATTCGGGCCAGCGCGGGTCAGGTCTTCGGCGTGACCTGCTTCGTCTACGAGGACGGCGAGGCGACGGCCGACTTCTTGCGCGACGAGCTCAAGTGCACCTTGGTCGCGGCGACCTTGTCCGACCGCGCCCGCAGCTTGCGGCGCCTCGACCCCCCGGCCCGGGCGGTGCTCGCCGTGGGCAACGAGGGTGGCGGCTTGCCGGCGACCTTGCTGACCAAGGCCGACGTCGAGGTGACCGTGCCCATGGCCCGCGGGGTCGACTCCCTCAACGTTGCGGCCGCGACCGCGGTGATCTTGTACGCGATGAGCGACGAGATCCCCGAGGACACGCCGGCCTGAGCCGAGCGCGCGCCCGCGACCCGTCGAGTGGGTCGGGCGACTCGAGCTACTTGAGCTTGCCGAACCAGTAGCCGACGTGCAGGCCCATGAACAGGCCGGCCGTGCTGCCGAGCTCGAAGCCGAAGCCCGGTCCGTCGGTCGTCCCGAGGCGCGAGCCCACACCCGAGCCGGGGTTGGTGTCGAAGTCACCGTTTTCGTCGGGCTCGCGGCTACCGGGAATGATCCGGAAGGCCACACCGAACTCGGGGGCGATCGAGACGCGGCGCCCGATCCACAGCTGGGTGCTCAAGGGGATCTCGATGTCGATCTCGATCGGATCTTCCAAGGTGTCTTGGGCGTCGTCTTCGTTGGCCCCCGTAAAGCCGAGGTAGACCAAGGCGCGCGCGCCGACGCCGAAGTCGGCGTGCACGGTCGAGCTGCGCGGCCCTTGATAGGGCCAGTAGAAGACGGAGGGCCCGATGCCGAACAAGCCGACGGTGTTCATCTGGTTGAACTCGCCGTCCTCCCCCGGCTCGCGGTGGGTGAAGATCGCGGCGCCCGTGGTGACCCCCAAGCTCAGCTTGTCGATCGCGTAGTAGCGGACGCTGATCCCGTTGAGTCCCGACAAGGTGCGCGTGCCCATGAGACCCACGCGGCCCTTCATGCCCGAGGGCACCTTCGCGTCGGCGCCCTCTCCGGCGCCGTCGGCGTCGGCTTCGACCGAGGCCTCCGCCTTTTTCTTTTTGGGTCCGGCGATGGCCGTCGCACTGCTGACGGCGAAGGCGAAGGCGACGAAGGGAAGCCCGAAACGCTTCATCGGCCAGATGATATCCAATCGAGGCGCTCTCGGTCCGGTGTAGGCAAGATGCCCACGTGATCGGGCCGACTTCGCCCCGGCCGCGCACGCCGAGGCTTCGTAGGTGCTCGTTTTGTCAGGTGCAAAAATTCGTCACGGCTGGCTACTTTTTGCGGGCCTCCGGCTCGTCCGTAATTCCCGGGACCCAGCCCACAGATCGCCTCGCCTTTTTTCTCGATCCGCTATTTCGCGTCTCGCGCATCGCGTAGACTCGGGCCGACGCGAACGCGGGCGCTCGTGTCGATTTGGAGGATAGATGATGCGCACCCAATGGTGGACGAGTTGCGTCGCAGTCGCGGCGCTCATCGGTTTCGGCGGCTGTCGAGACATTCAAGGCGGGCTCGACCCGGCCAACCCTGCACGCGGACCCGGACAGTTGGTCGGCAATGGAGAGCCGATCACGGACGGCAACTTCCGCGGCGGCAACGACTTGATCCCGGCGCCGGCCGACGTGACCCCGCCCACCGGCGGCGCGATCGTCTGCGACGCCGACTGCCGCAGCTTCTGCGCGACGCAGGGTTTCGAAAATCCCATCAACCAGGGCGCGTGTCCGAGCTTGTGGGGCGTGGGACTGGCGAGCCAGCCCGTCGACCGCACCGAGGCTTGCCGCCGTCTCTTCGTCGACATGCTCGGTCGCTACCCGAGCCCGGGTGAGCTCAACGACACCTGCGACCTCCCGACCTGGGGCGAGACGGTCAGCACCTTGCTCGACCACCCGGACTTCGTGAAGGTGCAGCAGCGCCGCTGGGCCGACAAGCTCCTCTACAACAACCGCGCGGTGAACTTCGAGCGCGCCTTCGACATGGATGACCTGGTCCGCAAGACCTACGAAGGTCGCGTGTCTTGGGACCTCTTCGCCGCGGTCACCTCCGCCCATCCGATCTTGGTCCGTCGCTACGACACCCCCGAAGATCGCGCCGAAGCTCTGTTCAAGCTCTTCTTGGGTCGCCCGCCCTATCAAAACGAGAAGACGGACATGGGTCGCCTCTACAACCTGTGGACCAACGGCTACTTCGAGCACCCCTACGCCGGCGTGCTGCCCGACGCCTTCGTCCGCTACGAGTGCCTGACCGACCGCGGGGAGATCGACCCCGAGGCCACCGGCCCCTGCACCAGCATCATGTGGGGCTACAACCAGCTGATCTTGCGACCCGACGAGCGCGTCGAGCCCGAGGGCGAGCAAGAGGGCACCATGTGGAGCGGCTACCTCACCGTCAGCGAGTGGGAGCAGCTCCAAGCGCCGGGACGCGCCATCTCCCAAGAGCTCGCCTTTTGGGAAGCGGCCGTCGACGACGTGATGATGCAGTACTTCGGCTACGACCTCGGCACCGCGCTGCCCGAGGTTCGTCAAGCCATGGTCGAGTACCTGATCGAGTACGACGCGGACATTCGCTCCGTGCACTACGCGGTCGCCACCTCGGCCCTCTACCTGCAAACGCACCGCGGCGGACAGTCCACCGAGTACGTGTGGGCCTACGGCCCGCTCAAGCAGACGCAGGTCGAGCCCTGGCTCGACTCCATCAAACAGCGCACGGGCTACGACCTGAGCCAGTGCGACCACCGCCTCCCCTTCCCCGACGACATGCTCGAGGACTACGACAACAACTGGGTCAAGGCGATGGTCCGGCACAGCGACTGGGAGGTGCGCGACAACGGCGAGCTCGTCACCGACTACCGCGACATCGCTCGCACCTTGGGCGGCTGCCCCACCAACGAGGTCAGCAGCCGCTTCACCACGGTCTCGATCCTCAACACCGCGCTGCAAGAGAGCTTCGTGCTCAACGTGTGTGACGCCGGCTTCCAAGGGGCCGAAGGGGCCGTCGACATCGACATCCTCTTGCCCGAGGGCATGAGCCGCTCGGCCGCCCTCGACGACGCCACGGCGATCGAGATCCTCACCCGGCAGACCCGGCTCTTCTTGGGCCGCGAGCCGACCGACGAGGAACGCGACGCCATCTTGATGCACGCCAACGCGTGTTCCCCCCAACCCTGCGACGCAGAGACCTTCGCCCGTCCCGTCTGCTTCGCTCTGCTCTCGAGCGCGGAGATGCTCTTTTACTAGGCGCCCGGAGACCGAATCCGAGTTGAAAGGCTGACAGGAACACCATCATGGCCAAGAAAATGAAAACGGGACGACGCGGCTTTCTCAAGGCAGCTGGAGCCACCGGCGCCGCCGCCCTCGTCTTTCCGCACATCTGGGTGCCCCGCGACGTCAAGGCAGCGACCGCCGGCTTCGACAGCGCCAAGCACCTCATCTACGTCCGCTTGTCCGGCGGCTTTCGCTTCACGACCTGCTTCAACGGCGACGTCGCGGACGAGTTCAACCCCTTCGGCTTGGCGAACAACTACGCCGAGGGCACGGAATGGGGCCCCTCCTCCTTGCTGGCGCAGGACGCCTGGCGCACCGAGGACATCTCCATGCTCGGGGTACCGGCGCTCACTTCGGTCACCAACGACATGGCCGTCATCGCCCGCGTCGACCACGAGCCCCTCTCCGGTTCGGCCGACGGCAACCACCAGACCGGCCTGGAGCGCTTCCTCACCGGCTACGTGAACGGCCCCACCGGTCTGTTCACCATGATCAACTACGGCTTGCGCGACCGCGTCGCCGCGGCCGCGGCCGAGGGCAACATCTTGTTGCCGGCCATCATCATGGGCGAGTCCGGCATGGGTCGCGGTTCGGGCAAGTACGCCGCGTACCGTCCGCCGATGATCACGGGCAGCGACCTCGATCGCTTCGGCTTTTCGGTCGACGACGTCTTGCCGCCTTGGGCCCGCGAGATGGCCGACGCCTACGACGACCGTCACCGCGGACGCGTCAACTTGGCCCACTACGCCACCGTCGACGCCTACTTGCAGTCGCGCGAGGCCACCAAGGCCTACTCCGAGATCTTCCGTTCCGACATCTTGCGGATCCAAAACAACTCGGACGAGGTCGTCGACGGCATCTCGAACCGCGAGCTCGAGCTCGTCTTCGGTGACTCGGGCGTCGGGCGCAACATCCGCTTGGCCCTGCGCATGTTCCACTTCGGCTGCCCGGCCGTGTTTACGAACCAAGGCGGCTACGACTACCACTCGGACGAGGAGATGAACCTCCCCGACCGCATCCTCGAGCTCAACCAGGTCATCGCCGGTTTGAACTACGCGCTCAAGAAGATGGAGCACCCCGAAGGCGGCAGCTACTGGGATCACACCATCGTCGCTTTTGGCTCGGAGTTCTCCCGCACCACCCGCGGCGGTCGCTTCAACTCCGCGCGCGGCTCCGACCACGGTGGCGACTACGCGACGCGCTGGATGTCGATGCCCTTCATGGGTGGGCCCATCGCCGCTCGGGGTCGCCTGATCAGCCAGACGAACCCCTCCGATCTCGCGCCCATCGGTCCGCGAGACTACAGCTACCGCTCGATGTTCAAGAGCCTGATGGACGCCCTCGGCGCGGACCATTCGGAGTTCTTCCCCGCCGACGATCCCTTCGACGATCTCTTCGTCTGATGCGGCGGCCTCGAGGACTCAGCACCATGCGACCCACTGCATCCACCGCAAAGCTCCTGGCCGGCTTCGGCCTGGTGGCCCTCTTCGGCTGCCGCGGCGAGGCCTACGACTACGGCGGGGGCAACATCGACTTCGATCCGGAGCGACCGGGCTTCGACGAGCCCGAGCCGATCGAACCCTACGACGGCGACGACCCGATCGTGCTCGAGGCCCAGGCGAACTTCCCCACCGGCATCGAGTTCCACCAAAAGGTCATCTGGCGCACCTGCACGCCCAACCAGGGCGTGTGTCACAACGCCAAGGAGTATCCGGACCTGCGCACACCGGCGAGCTTCGTCTCGGCCTTCAACGCCCCGTGCAACGTGCAAGCCGGCGAGTACCAGTCGATCTACGACGGCTGCGAGCAGCCCGGTGACCGGGTGCAGCTCGGCGGTGCCTTCGACACCACCGAGATCGAGCTCGGCTGGATCGAGTACATCCCGGGCGAGAACAACGACGGCTTCGACGGCGTGCCGGACCCGGACGCCCCCGGCCTGCACATCCACCTGCGCCAGGCGCTCACCACCGATCGCACCGACGCGTGGGCCCGCGCCGACTTCAGCCGCAGCTTCGTGATCGAGGGCTCCGTCGAGCAGAGCACCTTCGAGAGCTTCACCACCCGCTGGTGGCTGGTGGGCGACGGCTCCCACCTCATCGGCGAGGTGCGCAACTACCAGACCTCGCAAGCCGAGGCCCTGGCCGTCATCGGCAACCTCGTGCAAGGCGACGCCAACCGCAACGGCGTCTTCGGGGCCGAAGAGAGCGAGCCTGCATCGCTTTTGGTCCCGGGCTGGCCCGAGTCGAGCTACCTCATCGCGCGCATGCGCGGCGAGATGCACGGCGACGAGATTCCGGGCTCGCGCATGCCGCTGGCCAACCAGCCCTTCACCATCCCCGAGATGCTGGCGATGTTCTGCCTGGTCGAGCGCTACCCCCAAGACGGTGATCCCACCGCCTTGTCCGGGCCGATCGACTACAACAACTGCACCTTCGCCGAGGATCCGGAGAGCTTGAACCTGCTCGGGCAGGGCGTGACCTGGAAGGGCCGCATCTCCAAGATCCTCGAGTTCAACTGTGGCGGCTGCCACTCCGAGGAGCGAGCCGAAGCGGACCTCATCTTGGTCGGCGACGGGGTCTACGACACCCTGCTCGGCGCTTCGACCCAGCTGCCGGAGTTCAACCTCATCGAACCGGGCGACGCCGAGAACAGCTACCTGTACATGAAGCTCATCGGGGCCGACGGCATCGACGGGGCCAAGATGCCCTACGATCCCTTCTCGGGTGAGGGCTCGCTGACCCAAGCCGAGCTCGACGACATCTTGACCTGGATCGTCAACGGCGCCGTCGAAGACGAGTAGTCCGCACCTGCGCTCGGACTCGGGGCCCGCGCACTTCGGTGAGCGGGCCTCGGCAATTTTGCCGCCCGTGATCGGGGCCTGCCTTTTCCCGTGCTCGCGCCTTCGTGGTAAACCAAGGTCATGCGACCCGCCTCGGCCCTTCGGAGTTGGACCGTCGCCGCCAGTCTCTTCGCGCTGCCCGCTTGCCAAAGCGGAGGCGGAGCGGCCGACGTCAATCCCGACGGCGAGGGCGGCGAGGACTACGGCTGCATCATCGGCGAGAAGGGCTGCATGTGCGCCATGGAAGATGGCTGCGACCCCAACCTCTCGTGCGTCGACGGCACCTGCATGGAAGGCGGCGACACGCTCGAGAGCACGGGGCTCCCGGAAGAGACCGGCGACACCAGCGAGACCGGCGATGGTGATGGTGATGGCGATGGAGACGGCGATGGAGACGGCGACGGCGATGGCGATGGCGATGGCGATGGCGACGGTGATGGCGACGGCGACGGGGATGGTGACGGGGATGGTGACGGGGATGGCGACGGGGATGGCGATGGCGACGGTGACGGTGATGGCGACGGCGACGGCGCCACCACCTAGCGACGCCTCCGGCCGCCAACAAAACGCCACATCAAGGTCACGGTCGCGATTCCGCCTCGCGACTGCCCCGTGATCGACGCGGGGTAGGCAAGGCTCATGAGCGCAAGGGCTCCCTGGACGGTGACCACCGCCAGGGCGGCGCATGCCCTCGATGTGGCCTTGCTGCGCCAGATCCATGGCTTCGCCCGGCCCGGCCTCACGCAGAGCTTCCATCTGGTCTGCCGCATGGCCGACGCGATCGCCTGGCCGGTCCACGCCGCGGCCGTCCTCTTGGTCGGCGGCCTGCGCCCCGCCCCCGGGCTCGCCATCGTCTTCGCCACCTTGCTGGCGACGATGATCAGCCAGCCCCTCAAGCGCAGCATCCGAAGGCCGCGCCCCCGCGAGCGACTCCCCGACCTGCGACCGCCCTACGCAGATCCCGACGGCTTCTCGCTGCCCAGCGGTCACGCCGCGGCGGCCGTCGCCGTGGCCGTCGCGCTGAGCGCGGGCCACTTTCCGCTGGCCGGCCTCTACCTCGTGTTCGCCGCGCTGGTCTGCCTGGGCCGCGTCGTGCTGGGCGCGCACTACCCTGGCGACGTGCTCGCGGGGGCCGCCATCGGCTGGTTCGCCGGCAGCTTGGCCGCGCAGCTCGTGGCCAGCGCCATGGCCCTGCTCTAGAAAAGTTCGCGCGCGCGTGTAATCCCGCGGCCCCTCGCGTTTCTAGGGCGGTGAGGCGCCGACGCGCGCCGAACACGAGCCATGAAGTTCCTCAAATCCAACCCTTTCTTGATGATTCCCGCCCTGATGGGCCTTCTGATCGCCGGCCTCGGCCCCATGGGCTGCGACATCCCGGAAGAGGAGAACGACGACGGCTCGGGCGAGTGCAGCTGCGACGAGGAGGCTGAAGACGAGACCGAAGGCGGCGACAGCGAGGAGGACGAGTGCGAGTGTGAGGACGAGGCCGACGGAGACAGCGGCCCGGGCGACAGCGGCGAAGGGGATCCCGGGGACACCGGTGAGGGCGACTCGGGCGACCCCGCCGAAGAGGGCGGTGATACGGCCGAAGGCGGGGACACCGGTGAGGGCGACGGCGACGGCGGAAACCCGGGCGAAGGCGACGGCGGCGACTCGGGCGAAGGCGACGGTGGTGAGCCCGGCGGTGACGGCGGTGAGCCCGGCGGCGACGGCGGTGAGCCCGGTGGCGACGGTGGCGAGCCCGGCGGCGACGGTGGCGAGCCCGGCGGCGACGGTGGCGGAGATCCGGCCGACCCCGGCAACGGCTCCGGCGGCTGAGCGAGTCCACCTCGAACACGAGCCCGCGTTCTTCGGAGCGCGGGCTTTTTCGTCAGCGCGGCGCGAAGGCCAAGCCGAGGGTCAGACCCAAAGCGAGCTCCGGGCCACCGAGCAACAAGGGCGCGTCACTGTCGGCATCTCGCCGCACGGAGACCGCCGTGAACTCGGGCAGAAGGTAGCTGGCCCCGAGCTCGGCCCGGACTCCCAAGCTGAGCGCCGAGAGTCTTCCCTTGCGACCTACGCCCCAAAGCGAGAGGTGCCAACGCGGCTCGAGGGCGACG
>JAUIJR010000227.1 GCA_030431075.1 Polyangia bacterium
GGTCGATGGGCAAGGCCGTGAGCCGCACGTAGTCGTCCAAGGTGAGCAGGGCCCCCTCCAAGAAGAGGTTGCTGCCGTCGGTGACCAAGGTGACCTGTACCGGATCGAGGGGCGGGACGACGGCCCAGGCGCGATTGTCGATCTCGGGGCCGAGGCTCTCGCCGCGGTCATCGACGGGCTCGAGGCGCGCGTGCAGCTCGTCCCGGGCGGCGTCGAGGCGCTCGATGATCTGTCGCTTGGAGGCGCCGGGCTCGAGCTCGAACTCGACCGAGCCGATCTCGACGCCGTCGGCGTCGATGCGCAAGCGGGCCTTGGCCGGCGTGTCCCCGAGGTTGTGCACCTGGGCGAGGACCTCGACCTTCTCGCGGTCGCCGGGGTAGCGCCGCGCGGCGAAGGCGGTGATGGCCAAGTTGGCGTTGGGCCCCTCGAAGAGGGCCACGCGACAGGCAGGGGCGTCGCTCGCATCATCGAGGCCGGCCTCGATGCAGTCGCGCACGGCGAGGCGTTCGCGCGGCGGCAAGGCGCCGTCGGTCAAGATGAGGATCGAAGGGTCCGGCTGCTCGGCCAGGGCGTTGCGGGCCAACGCGAGGGCGCCGCCGAGGTCGGCCTCCCCCGGGTGCGAATGCACGCCCTGAAGGGCGGCGTCCATGGTGATGCCGTCGGAACCCAGAGGTCCGGGGACGGAGAGCTCGGCGCCGGCGACGATGAGCAAGGCGCGATCGTTCGGACCGAGCGCCTCGATCTCGGCGCGGGCGCGGGCGCGGGCGCGGTGCAAGCGGGTCCCCTCGTCGGCGGCGCCGCTGCCGTCCATCGATGCGCTCGCGTCGAGCACGATGGCCACGGTGCGCGGCTCGCTGAGCCAGCTGTCCGTTCGGGGGTCCATCAGGGCCAGGCCCAGCAAGGCGAGCACCACGATCTGGATCAGCCAGCTCAAGATGCGACGCAGTCGTCGCCACAGCTGACGCGACTCGGACTCGCGCATCACCTGCTCCCACAAGGCGGCGAAGGGCACCTCGACTTGGCGCCGCTTCATCTTGAGCAGGTACAAGGCCGTGACCAAGGCCGCCGCGCCACCCAAGAAGGGCAGCAGCGCGGACCAGGTCATGCCGGCGAAGCTCATCGCAGCACCCCGCCTTCGCGAAAGACCCGCAAGAGCAGCTCTTGGAAGTCTTCGTCGACGTAGGCGCGAAAGTAGGGGATGCCGCGCGCCCGGCACTTGTTCTCGAGGTGCCGACAAAAGCGCTCGTGCGCCTCGGCGTAGCGGCTGAGGACCTCGGGGCTCAAGGTGAGGTCACGCGCGCGGCTGCCTTCGACGTCGACCAAAGTGACGTCGCCGCGCACGGCCGTGCGCGTGGGGTCGGCCTCGATCGGGTCGAGCACCTGCACGCAGACGACCTCGTGCTTGCGAAAGCGAAGCAAGTTGAGCCCGTCGAAGGCGCCCTCGAGATCGTAGAAGTCGCTGAGGATGACGGTGACGCCGGGGCTCCGCGACTCGGCCGCGACCCGCCGGCAGCCGCCGCGAAGATCCGTCTCGCCCTCGGTCGGGGCCGCGCGCAAAAAGTCGAGCAGGCGAAAGATGCGGCCCTTGCCGCGCACGGCGGGCTGGGTCTCGTGCACGCTGCGGCTCATCACCGTCATGCCGACGCGATCGAGTCCGGCCAGGCCGACGTAGCCCAAGGCCGCGGCGATGCGCTTGGCCAGCCGCAGCTTCACGCCGCCACGCGCGGCCATCGAGCGACTGACGTCGACGATGATGCGCAGCGGAAGGTCCTCGTCCTCTTCGTAGAGGCGCACGAGGGTCTGGTCGAGGCGGACCAGGACGTTCCAGTCGACCTTGCGAATGTCGTCGCCGGGGCTGTACTCGCGGTGGTCGGCGAACTCGAGGCCCGAGCCGACCTTGCGGGTCTTTCGTTCGGCGCGCTGGCGGCCCCGAATGATGCGCTGCGCGATCACGGAGAGCAGCTCGAGCTGCTTCATGAACGCCTCGTCGAAGAGCTCCTCTTCGGAGCCCTGCTTCGCCGAGTTTTTGCGCGCGCGTGCCACGGGTGGGGGCGTTGCTTCGCTGGGGCTCAGTCGGCCGAGACGCGCTCGACCAGCTCGGCCAAGATGTCGTCGACGCTGACGCCCTCGGCTTCACCTTCGAAGTTGCGGATGACCCGGTGGCGCAGGGCGGGGAGGAGGACCTGGCGCACGTCGTCGGTGCTGGGGGTCGAACGCCCGCCGAGTACGGCCCGTACGCGGGCGGCCAAGAGCACCGACTGCGCGCCACGGGGGCTGCCACCCGCGCGCACGAAGCGTTGGACCTTCTCGCCGGCGTTGGCGTCCTCGGGGTGGGTGGCGCGAAGCAGGCGAACCACGTAGCGGGTGAGGGTGGGGGCCACCGGGATGGCGCGGATCAGGGCCTGCATCTCGCCGAGGCGCTTGCCGTCGAGCACGGGGCGGACGCTCGCCGCCTCGGATCCGGTGGTGCGATCGAGGATGTGGATCAGCTCGTCTTCGGTGGGGAAGGGGACTTGGATCTTGAACAAGAAGCGGTCGAGCTGGGCCTCGGGCAGCGGATAGGTGCCCTCTTGTTCGAGGGGGTTTTGCGTCGCCAGCACGAAAAAGGGCTGGGGGAGCGGCCGGGTCTCGCCGGCGGCGGTGACTTGGCCCTCGGCCATGGCCTCGAGCAAGGCGGACTGGGTCTTGGGCGTCGCGCGGTTGATCTCGTCGGCCAGCACGATGTTGGCGAAGACCGGGCCCGGTTGGTACTGCAAGGAGCGGCCACCGGTGCCGTCGTCCATGAGCACCGAGGTGCCGACGATGTCGGCGGGCATCAAGTCGGGCGTGAACTGGATGCGCGCGAAGTCCATCGAGACGGCCTCGGCCAGCGTACGGATCAGCAGGGTCTTGCCGAGGCCGGGGACGCCCTCGAGCAGTCCGTGGCCGCGGGCGAGCAGGCAGGTGATGACGGATCGGATGACCTCGTCTTGACCGACGATGACGCGTTGGACCTCTTCGACCAGATTCGAGAGGTCGACTTGGAGGGCTTCGATCTGCGCTTTGTGTTCTTGGCTCATGCGTGAGGCTCTCGGGGGCTCGCGTCTCAATCGCGCGGTTGAATCATCTGGTAGTAGCGCTTGACGCGACGACGTTGGCTGGGGGGCAGCTCTTCGCTGTCGATGGCCGTCTGCGCAAAGCTTCGATAGTCCTGAAAAACGCGGCGGTAGCCCTGGCTGGCAAAGCCCTCTTGGCTGGCCTGCTCGATGATCTGGGCCCGCGTGGCGCCGCGACCTTGGTCGGCGTTCACGTGCACGTTCTTTTGCTGGGTCTTCATGCCCTGCTCGTCGCCGAGGGCCCCGACGCTGCCTTCACCCATCCCATTGCCCAGACCTTGTCCGGGCTGGTTCCCCTCGCCTTGGCCCTGGCCCTCGCCTTGGCCTTCTCCCTCGCCTTCGCCCTGACCTTCGCCCTGACCTTCGCCTTCGCCCTGCCCCTCGCCTTCGCCCTCCATGAAGGCGTCGGGCGGGCCGTCGCCGACCTCGCCTTCGACCAACATCGAGGGCTGCCCATCTTTGCCCTTCTTGTCGCCCTTGGCCGCCTTGCCGAAAGCCTTTTGCTGCTCTTTGCGGCGGCCTTCGGACTCGCCGTTTTGGCCGGCGCGCCGGACGAAGCTCTTGGCCTCTTCGACGCCGTCACGGGCCGAGCTCATGCGACGGGCCTTGGACACCTTGCGTTGCGCTTCGCCCGTGCCTTGGCCGAACTTTTGCTGGCCTTGTTGGCGCTTTTGTTGCTGGCTTTGGCCTTGGCCTTGTTGGCGGGCTTGCTGCGCTTGGCGACGCAGCTCCTCGAGCTCACGCTGCGCCGCTTTTTCGCGCTCGTGCTGACGCTGGAGGCGCTCGACGTCCTCTTTTTTGCGCTTCAGTCGTCGCTCGCGTTCTTCTTCGGTCTCGTTTTCGGGGGGCTCGCGTTTTTCTTCGCGCTTGAGCCGGCGCTCGGCCTCGGCCAGCTTGCTCGCCGTGTCGGTGTTTTCGTTGGCGCCGCGGCCCAGCGCCTTTTCGGCGTCGCGCATGGCGTTCTCCATGGCGTCTCGAGCCCCGGTGTCTTTTTCGGCCTCTTCGAAGGCTTTGCGCAGCGCCTCTTCGGCCGCGTCTTCGTCGCCGCGAGACAGTGCGTCGGACACCTCTTGGGTGATCTCGTGCTGCTTGAGCGCTTCGGCCAGCTCGCGCATGCCCTCGCCCAAGATGCCGGGGTCTTCTTCGAGCGTGGCTTCCATCTCGAGCTCGGCTTTGGCGAGCTCTTCGTCCAGGGCCTCGAGCTGCGCGAGCGCCTGGGCGCGGTCGAGCTCGCCCCGCTCGAGGGCGGCGAGAATCTCCAGCACCTCTTGGGCCGTCTTGGCCGCCGCGTCCTCGCGCCCTCGCAGGCGATCGAGCTCCTCGCGCAGCGGCTCGGCCAAGGTCATGTCGACGCCCTCGCGGGCTTCGAGCTCGGCGCCGGCGCCAGCTTCGTCCGGCCCAACGCGCCCGGGGGGATCCTCGTCGAAGGGACGCTCGGGCAAGGCGAAGGCCACGGCCAAAAGCGCGGCCGAGAGCAAGTCGATGCGCCGCAGTGGCGGCACGCGAATCGGCACCACGGGGGCCGCTCGCTTGCCGGGGACGGCTTCGAGGCCGGCTTGCACGGCGAGCGCGGCGAAGCCGGGGGCGCGCTCGTCTTGGCTGCCCAAGCTGACCTCGGGTTGCGCGAACTCGAGGGCGTGACCCAAGGCGTCGTGGGTCTCGTAGTGTGCGTCGACCCGTCGGGCCAAAGCGCGCGCCGAGAGCGGTCGAAAGGCGGCCCACGCCAAGACGCCGGCCATCGGCACCAAGGCCAGCCAGGTCAGCGGGCCAAAGGGCACGGTCGCAGATCCGAAGAGGCGATCGCCGGCGACGCCCACGGCCGCGATGCACAAGCCCGCGGGCAGCGCGATGCGGGCGAGCCCCTCGACGGCATCTTGCAAGCGGACTCGCCGCCGAACGGCGTCGAGCAGGCGCAAGATGGGACGGAGATCGGCGCGGTTCACGGGGACTTTCGGCGCGAGGGCGGGGAGGGACTCGTCAAAGACAACGAAAATGGCCCCGAGTTGCTAACGCCTGGGAAGATCGGCGGGGAGTTCAGCGGGCTTCGGACGGGGGGCGCGCGCCGGACTCGAAAGTCCGCCAGGCGGTGCGGATGAGGCGCTTGGCGTCGTCGCCGGCCTCCGTGACGAAGACGATCCGGTCGCCGCGTCGGTCTAGAGCGAACTGATCCGCCTTGGTCTTTTGCAGGTAACGCTCGAACTCCCGCTCGAAGTCCCGGGCGTCGTCGCTGGAGTCCCAGGCGATGAAGCCGACCACGATCGGGGCCTGCGCCGGGGCGCTTTGGTGATCGAGTGCAAAATAGCGATCGCCGTCCCAGCCGGCTGCGGCCTCACGGGCTTCGAAGGCGGGGGCGACGTCGGCGAGGGCCGCGAGCAAAAAGGCCTCGCCGAGCTCGTCCTCCCACACGATCGTGTGCTCGGGCATCGCCTCGGTGAGTTTTTCGGGGTGCGAGGTGATGGCGCGGGGGCGCTCGTCGGCGAGCAGCTTTTCGACGTGAAGCATCTGCTCGCTCGACACGGGCAAGCGACCGTAGAGCTCGTCGATGACGCCCCAGCCCCGCTCTTTGACCGCGGCCATGACCGTGGCGGTGCCATCGGTGTAGGGCATCTGCAGCATGCGGATCAGCGTCGCGTGCTCCATCTCGTTGGACAGCTCGAGCACGCGGTCGGCCATGAACTGCTGACGGCTGAGATCCGCGGCGGTGGGCATCGCCCGCAGGGCCCACACCGTGAAGGCGGCTTGGGCCTCGCCTTCGACCAAGAAGGTCTTGGCCGCGTCGCGGTCGGACTGCCCGTCGACCGGCTTTTGCAGGGCTTCGAGATCGAAGTGCATGTCCTGCAAGGCGTGGGCGATCTCGTGGCCGACGACCATGTCGAGCTCTTGCTCGGCCACGTAGTCGCCGATGAGCAGGGTCTTGCGCTCGGGATCGTAGATGCCGAGCACCCCTTCTTCGTAGAGGTCGAGCAGCACCTTCTCGGCGTCGGCGCCGACCGGGAGCACGCCCAAGCTCGACTCGATGCGTCCGAGCAGACGCATCTTTTCGGGGGTCATGTCCTCGTACATCTCTTCGAGGACGAAGGCGCGCACGCCCTCGCGGTCGATCAGCTCGACCTCGAAGTCGCGGGTGCGGGCGAGCTTGCGGGCGCCGGCGATCTCGTCGGCGATGGCCAAGCTGCGCGCGGTGACCCGTTCGAGCGCGGCACTTCGCGCGCTGCGCTCGGGGTCTGCGTCGGCCGCCGCTTCGGGGTCGGGCTCGCTCGCCGGGCTCGGCTCGGGGCTCACCGCGACCGGCGCGGCCGGGGGCGGTGGCGTACACGCCAAGAGGGCACAAAAGGCCGCCCAGGTCCCGGCGCGGGCGAAATGGGGGGGGAGCGCCACCCGCAGAGGGTAGCTCGCGGCGCGCCCGCGCACCACCCGAGGGGCGCCTACGCAGGCCGAAGGGCGCCTGCGCGGGGCCCGGCGATACGCGCCGTGGACGGGCCAGCTGGGGTAAGGTCCGGCCGTGAGCATCCCGCCTTTGGGCACGTCGCCACTGGACCTCGAACAAGTGCGAGTCCTCGGTCAGCTCGTCACCTCCGCATTGCGCCAGGAAGACCCGGATCCCTCGGCGTGCGCGGAGCTGGAGTCGGCCTTGTCGGCTTACACTGGGCCTGCGGTCCTCACGCTGCGCACGAAGGGGCGCGCCATCGCCACCCACTGGGTCGACGCGGGTCCAGGGCTCGGCGCTTTGCTCGACTTGGTGGCCGACTTGGCGCCGACCTTCGAGTCGAAAGCGGACAGCTTCGAGTACGTGCCCTCGGCGCCGTGGGAGAGCTTTCGGCTGTCCAAAGACCGGGACTGGAACCGCTGTCGCAGCAACATCTGGCGCGGCATCAAGACCTTCGAGCTCGAAGTCGACGGCGAGATCACGCGCTGGAGCCCCTACGAGGTGGTCGCGCCGAACTTGCGCTTTCGGCTCCTGCTCGACGAGTGGCGGGCCTCGCACGGCAACATGAGCGAGGGCGAGCTGCGCAAGCGCGGGCAGGCGCGTTTTTACGACACGGCCCAGTTTGCCGGCCGGGTCGACGGCGAGGGCGCCATCACGGCCGGTCCGGAGTTCATGTTTCGCTGCCGCCACCTCACGCAGATCGAAGAGGTCACGCGCGCGTCGACGGCCGCGCTCGTCGACGCGCAGGGCAACTACCTTCTGAACCACATCGAAGACGACGGGCGGATGCACTACCTGTGGTTTCCGGGCAGTGGCGAGGACCCCTCGGGCGATAACAACATGATCCGCCAGTGGATGGCGACCATCGCGCTTTGCCGCTTCGGTCACTTCAAGAACCGGGATCGCGAAGTCTACGAGAAGGTCGAAAAGAACATCCGCTACAACTTGCGGCACTACTACCACGCGTCGGGCAGCCACGGGCTGATCGAGTGGGACAATCGCATCGCGCTGGGTTCGGTGTCCTTGGCCGCGATCGCCTTGATGGAGCACCCCTCGCGGGCCTCCTTCGCGCGGCCCGAGCGAAAGCTCTGTCACACGGTCGAGTCGGTGTGGGACAGCGACGGCAGCTTCGTTTGCCAGATCAAGCCGCGGGTCAAAGACCACGGCATCAACTTCTATCCGGGGGAGTCGCTCTTGATGTGGTCTTACCTGCTCAAGGAGCGCGAGGACCACAAGCTCATGGCCAAGTTCATGACCTCCTTTCGCTACTACCGGAACCACCACCTGCACGGTCCCAATCGACAGCCGGCCTTCGTCCCTTGGCACACGCAGGCCTACTACAACGTCTGGGAGATCACCCGCGATCCCGAGCTCGCAGACTTTGTCTTTTTGATGAACGACTGGCTGATCGACGAGATGCAGCAGTGGGAGGGGACGATGACCCCGGATACCCCGGGCCAGTTCTACAGCCCGCGCAAGCCCGACTACGGCACGCCCCACGCCTCGTCGACCGGCGTCTACATGGAGGGACTGATCGACGCATGGCGCTTGGCCAAGGCCCTCGGCGACGAAGAACGCCGCGAGCGCTACCGCATCGCCATGCTGCGCGGCACGCGTTCGTGCATGCAGCAGACCTTCTTGCGCCCGACCGAGACCGTCTACTCCCCGCAGCCCGAGATGCTGATCGGGGGCACGACGACGACCGTCTACAACAACCGGGTTCGCAACGACAACGTGCAGCACAACATGATGGCGCTCATGAAGATCCTCGAGTTCTTCGACGACGCCGAGTTCGAGCACCCGCCTTGGCGTTGGTCTCCCCGCGACTGATTTTTAGCTACGACTTCGGCAGCCCCTTCGACATTCGACATGGCCAAACCCACGCAACCTCTCTGGACCGGTAAAGAGCTCAAAAAAGCCGCACACGGCTGGTGGTACAAAAAAGCCCCCAAAAAGGACTGGGATCCGATGCGGGTCAGCTACGACATCCGCGGCCTTTCCCCGGGGAACCTCGTCGTTTGCAAGCACGCCTCGACCTGGGGGCAAAACGCCCAAGACACCTCCTTGGCCCTGGCCAAGATCGCCAAAGAGGGGGGGGCGGGGGCCATCGTGCAGGAGAACCAGCTCGACAACCTGCCCGAGCTTCCGCTGAGCTTTCCCGTCCTCGTCGTTAAGGACACCTTCAAGGCCATGCG